>JBGPIJ010000112.1:0-9006 GCA_041484865.1 Gemmatimonadota bacterium | reverse complement strand
TTCTCGTCGCCAGACCCAAACCGCTTTGGTAGGAGGGCACGGCGAATAGACTACTGGGCGCCCCGCCGGTGGCGGCGGTGTCAGTGGGCTCGTTCCAGACTTGCTCTGCACCGTACCCGACGGCCGTGCACGGAGGCTGGAATATGGAGCCCAGTCCGCATGGCCCGGTTATCGTGGCAAGACCGGTGCTGCACAGAGCCCCACCGCTACAGCCCCTCCACGTCGTCGAATAGGGGTCCCCTTGCGTCCCCCCGACGGCCGTGACGAGGGAATCGGAAGCGGGGAACCCGGCGTTCGCAACTCCGAAGCCGTTCGTGGCCCCGAAGTCCCCGGTCGAGGCCAGTACTGTAATCCCAGCCGCCCGCGCCGCTTCGTAATTCTGGTGCGCCTGCATGATCTGGGCGTTGTTGTTGTGCACCAGGATCTCCGGAATGCCGAAGCTTTGCGACATGATGGCGCCGGGGTAGCGCGCGATCGCAGCGGCCTCCGCCACGTTGATCGCGTTGCCCGAGCTGGTGGAGGCGACGACCAGAACGATATTCGCCCCCGGGGCCATGGCATGCGCGTATTCCACGTCCAGGCTGGTCTCGATGCTCCACCCCACGACGCCGTGGGGCGTGTTGTTCGGAGCGAACGCCGGGCACCCGCCATCGGGACAGAGGACCGTGAAGGACGGAGGGGCGGGAACGCCGAAGAGTGCATCGAACGTCGCCAAGTCCTGCTGGATCGTAGGGCTGCCAAAGGCGTCCACGATCAGGATCGTCTGCCCGCTCCCGTCGAGGGTGGACGGAAAGTTGTATGCCTTGCGAACAAAATTCGGCGTGTAGCAGACGAGGACAGGGTTGGCAGGATTACGTCCGCAGAAGGGCAGCGCACTAGGCATGCTCGTGCCCGCGACGACCTGTACGTGGGGCGGTCTCGCAATGTAGTCGAAGTCATCAGAGGCATTAGAGGCAGTGCGAGACGCCGCGACCCCCGGTGACCGCGGGCCGGCGGCATCCGGCACGCAGGCCCAGCTGAACATGATCACCGTGAAAGCAACGAATGCACCACGCGTCCTGGCAAGGCGACTCATGAGGGTTTCTCCGCGTGGAAGGGCCGGAGAAAGTAGCCGCTTAGAAGCGCCCCCGCCAGAACGCCGCCGCCGTCGGGAACACTTTCTCGGTCAGCGTCGCCGAGAGGGTGACGAATACGCCGTGGCCGCCGCGCACCGAGAAGTCAGGGTCGGTCAGATTGCCGAACCGGTAGCCGGTCGCCAGCTCGAGGCCGTTCACCGGGCGGAGGGCGATTGTCGGGGACGCGTCCCACGTGGTCACGCCGCTCGAACGCTGCACCAGCACCCGCGCGTCGCCGCGCACGCTCACCCAGCGGGTCAGCGCGAGGTCCGCGCGGCCACCGGCGTAGTCGGCCCAGGCGGTGAGCGACTGCGGGGTGCCGTCGGGATAGAAGGCGTCGGCCTGCGCGCGGCGCACCGCGTAGCGGGCGCCCAGCTCGAGCGCGTGCACCGGCGACCAGATCATCTCGGCGGCGCCCACGAGCTTCCGCTCCGCTCCCGTCGAGGTCAATACGCCCGCGCCGAGTGGGTTCTTCGCATCCGTCCATTGCAGCTTGGCCAACATGTTGAACCGGTCGCTCCTGGCCGGGCGGAACGCGAGCCCCCACACGCTCGAGAGCTGGCGGGAGAGCGGCGCGCTCGAGAGCGCGTTCTGGGTGAACTGCTGCCGCGTCAACAGCGCGAGCGACCGGTCGAGCGAGACGTCGCCGGCCACCGTCACGAGCCGGGTGGACTGGAGCGCGCCATCCCTGACTTCGCCGCGCGCGCTCATGCGGTACGGCCCCTGCTTCGGCAGCAGCTCGAAGCCGAGCCCGGCCGACCAGTAGTTGTCTTCGGTCTGGAGGAATGGCAGCGCCCGCACCGGGTCCACCAGCGCCGCGCTGCTGACGCCGCTCCGCCGCTCGAACATCACGTTCATCGACAGGTCCGGGGTGACCTGCAGCTGGTTGCGCAGGCCGACGATCGCCGCATTGCCGGCGCCGTTGATGCCGCCCGTCAGCTGGTAGCTGGTCCACGCCTGGGTCCCGTGCCCGATGTCGGCCTTCACGCCAAGGTTCGACACCGCGTAGTTGCCGCTGTCGGTCCGTGACACGAAGCGCTGGCCCGCTTCGAGCGTGACCCCCGAGGTGATCCGGTACGCCGCCCCGAACCCCCAGTAGTCGGGCGACAGCTCCTCGCCCGACAGGCTCACGTGGCGCTGCGCCTCGCTCCACACCTTGAAGGACGGGAGCGGCGCCCACGTGGCCTTGACGATGGCCCCGGTCGCGTCGCTCCAGCCCAGCCCGCCGACCAGGGCGCCGCTCGCCTGATCGTTCGCCACGCCCAGGTCGAGCTGCACGCTGGGCAGCACCCGCTGCACGATCCCGACGCGGCTGTGCTCGCGGCTCACGCCCTGCACCTCGAACTCCTGGCTCGAGTGCTCGGCCCGCAGCTCGGTGGCGCCGAACTTGAACCCGCTCTTCAGGTTCAGCTCGGTGAGGCCCGGCTGCAGCGCCAGGTTCGACGGATTGATGAACTCGCGATCGACGCGCATGTAGCCGGCACCGAGCGTGAAGGCGCCGTGCATGAGGCTGTAGCTCGCCTTGGCCAGCGTGCCGAACCCCGTCGAATCGCCCTGCTCCGCGTACGCCACTTCGGCGCTCACGTCGAGCGAGCCGAGCCGCATCGCCCGCACGTCGCCGCCCACGAGGCGATAGTCATTGAGCGACTGGGACGCGTTCACGACGCTCACGCCGACGCGGAGCGAATCGAGGCGCGCGGTGCCTACGAGCGAACGGAGGTCGAGCGCGGCGCGGCCGCCCGCCACGAGCCGCTCGGCGCCGCCGGAGGCCGCTTCGTAGGTGGCGACGATGAACAGCGGGTTGCCGCTCGCATCGGCCGCGGGAATCGGCTGCTTGAAGAGCACTGTGCCGGAGGTGTAGTCGATCTCATAGTCCACGAACCGGGTCAAGACCTGGGTCGCCACGGCGCGCTCGGGATTGAGCGCGTCGCGCGTCTCGATCCGCAGGTTGTCGGTGCCCGGCAACATGTTGGCGGCGACCTGATAGGGCCCCGAGATACCGGCGCCACGCACTTGGACCTGGCCGAGCGACTGGGAGGTGAGGCTGCCGAAGCCGCTCCAGGTCACGGCGCCCGTCGCGACGTGGGCGGCGAACCCGGTCACCGCGCGGCGGTACTGCGTCAAACTCAAGCCGTTGGCGAAGCCGGAGGTCGAGAGATCGCCGAAGCTCGCCCAGTCGAAGCCGCGCTCGAGCCGGGCGGAGACCCAGTTCTGCGAGGCGGTGCGGGTCTGGAGCTGGCTCGCGTCGCCGAGGATCGGATACTGCGCTTCGGCGAGCGGATCGGCGCTGCGGCCGAAGACGTTCTGGCCGTCGTTCAGGCGGCGCGAGTCGACCCCGAGGGTCAGCGAGGTGTGGGCGTCGAGCTGGCCGCGCGCGGTGATGGCGCCGTAGGCATCCGGGGCCGCGCCCACGCCGACCATCCCGGAGCCGGTCACCGCGAGGGGCCGCACTTCGGGCAGGACCTCGAGCGGCACCGTCGCCTTGGCATCGCCCGACTTGAGCTCGAGACTGCCGCGCATCACGTCGCGGCCGGGACGCAACGTCACCATCAGCCAGCCGGCCGAGTCCGTGAGCTGCTGCAGGCCTACGGACGACGGATCGGCGTCGTGGCCGACGGGCTCCGCGCCCTTGGCGCTCACCGTGACGTACGCCGGCTGCACCACCGGCACGCCCCACTGGTCGAGCACGCGCAGCTTCGCCGTCGCGACCGTACGGCCGTCGGCGACGAGAGTGAGCCGGCTCGCGCCGGTGGCGAACGAGGCGGGCAGTCCGGTCACGTGCACCGCGGCCGAATCCCAACGCTCGGTGCCCCAGGAGTTCTTGGTCCGCACGCGCAGCAGGTGCGGCCCGCGCGCGAGCGGCACGGCCACGAAGTCATAGACGCCGTCGATCCGCACCTGCGCCGAGTCGATCGCCCGGGCGCCGTCGAACAGCGTGACCGGAGCGTCCGCCTCGGCCTTCACGCCGACGTAGACGCGGTCGCCCGCGAGCACGCTGCCGTCCTGCGGCGCGAAGATCTCGATGCCGGGGCCCGCGGTGAGGTCGGCGGCCTGGAGCGGTGCAGTGCGAGCCGCGACGCGGGCGGGCGGTACCGTCACACGCTCCACCGGCTCGACCGGGAGCGCGGGCGTCGCGGGACGGATCTCGCGCGCGCCGTCGGCGAGCGCGACATCGCTCGCGGGAACCGTCACCCACGCCGTGAGGACGCCGGCCTCCGGAGCGTTCACCGGAACGCGAACCGGATACCGAGCGCTGTCGACGCGCAACGTCGCCGTGGCCGAGTCACCGGCGAATGACGACCACGCCACGATGCGATAGTCGCTGCGCGGCTTGCCCGCGGGAAGCGGAATCGCGGTGTTCCCGAGCCAGGTGTAGCGCGTGAACTGCGAGTCGCCCACGAACACGAGCGCCGAATCGGCCAGCGGTGAGAACTCGACCATCGCGTCGAGCGGCACGCGCGCGTCCTTGTTGACCGTCACTTCGTAGCGCACCAGGTGTCGCGTCACGGGAGCCGCGCTGAACCGCAGGTTGATGGGGGCGCGAACGTCCGCCGACGGCACCGTGTCCGCCGCTACCGGCGCCACCGGCGCCACCGCGACAAGCCGGAAGTCGGCGCGCGGAGTGGTCCAGCCGCTGGCTTCGATCGCCCGGAGGTCTTCACCGGCCACCCGATAGCCGGCGGGGACGGTGCGGGGGTCGAGGCGCAGCACGTGCCGGCCCGGGCGCAGGTTCGCGAAGGAGAACTTGCCGGTCGCATCGGTCGTCGCGACCTGGCCGTCCTCGGTCCAGATGTCGATGCCGGCGAGTGCGGTGTCGGCGAGCGCCCCGCCCTGCTCGAGCGAGATCTTGCCGATCGCGGCGCGGGTTTCCATCGGCCATGCGCGACGGACCTGCACCCAGGCGATCGCCGGCGCGGAGACGGGCTGGAGCGCCCCGGCGATCGCGGTCGCGACCGCGCGGGTTTGGGCCACCGTGCCCGGGGCGGAGGCCAGCGCGACGGCGAAGTGCAGCGTCCGGGTCGCGCCCGGCGCGAGCGGCGCCGTGCTCACGAGCACGAGCTGGCTGCCCGCGGGGAGAGCCGAATCCGCGCCGATCGCGCTGCCGCGCGCATAGCTCCCGCCGGCCGGCAGCGTGTTGTCGATCCGGATGTCCGAGATCGGCACGATGCCGGAGTTCTGCACGACGACCGTGAACGGGATCACTTCGCCCACGCCGACGTCCAGCGCGTTCGCGGTCAGGGTGAGGCCCACCGCCGCGGTCGGCGGACCGATGAGCGCGACGCGCGTCGCCGCCGAGAACTGGGTCGCCGCCGCGCCCGCCGCGAGCGTCGCGACGTTGCGGGCCCACACCGTGTCGCGCACGGTCGCGTTGACGCTCAGCACCAGGTCGACCATGCCGCTGTCGCCCGGCGCCAGGGTACCGATCAGCCAGCTCAGGGTCGAGCCGGCCACCGTCGCCGCGGGTGACGCGCTGACATAGGAGAGACCGCCAGGCAGCGTGTCGGTCAGCACCGCGTTCGCGACGGAGGCGGCGCCGGCGGTGTTGCCGTAGCGCAGCGTGTAGCGGACCTGCTGGCCGATCTGCGCCTGGCTCGGACCCACGACCTGCTTCGACAGCGTCAGCGCCGGGACGAGGATGTTGGTCTGCACGACGTTCGTGTAGGTCGTGTCGGTGGTGCCGGACCAGGCGTAGATCGCGTGGCCGCGGTTGATCACGGCCGCCGCTACGCCGGCATTGAGCTTCGCCTGGAAGGTGACCGTTCCCACAGAGCCGGCCGCGAGCGCGCCCAGGTCCACCAGCACGACGCCGTTGCCGGCGGGGAGGATCGAGCCGGCGTCATCGCCCGAGGCATCGGTGAGCGACGCACCGTTCCACCGCAGCGTCCCGGGCAGGTAGGACGTGCCCGCCGGAATCGTGTCGCCGATCTGGGCGCTCGCCGCCACACCGCTGCCCGAGCTGGTATAGCTGAGCGTGTAGGTGATGACGTCGCCCGGAGCGGCGGCGGCGCGGTCCACCTGCTTGGTCACACTGAGGGCGATCGGGGCCGCGGGCACGTCGGCGCGATCGCGCTGCGTCCCGTTCACCGCGGCGTCGAACCGGCTGGTCGCGACGATGGTAACCGTGTCGCTCACGCCCAGGACGCTGGCGTTGTTGGGGATCGCGACCTGCACGAGCAGGTGCGTGATCCCGGCATAGCCCAGCGCCACGGGCCCGACCAGCGGCAGGTCGCCGGCGTTCAGGATCCCGTCGGCGTTGACGTCGCGGTACAGCATGACCGGCCAGCCGTGGGTCGAGACGGCGGCGACCGTGAACGAGTCGGGACCGTTGCCGACGTTCGCGAGGCTATGGGCGAACACGAGCGCCGCGCCCGCGCCGCCCGTGCTGATCCTCGGCGGTTCGACGTCCGCGCCCGCCACCTGGGCGACCACGATGTCGACGGTGTCCGAAGCGTAGGTGTAGCTGAATCCGAGGACATTGAAGTTCACGTTCGCCCACGAGCGGATGACCGTGCCCGCAGGCGTTCCCTGTGCACCAAGCGCCGACGCGGCAAGCCCCAGGGCGGCACCGAGCAAAGCGGCGGCCCGGACGACCCGAAGGCCGTGCCGGGCCAACCGCCCACTCTGTACCGCCAAGGTGCTACGCCGCATCGGCTCTCGATTCCTTAGTTGATGCTGACGCGGACTTCGAACGTGGCGCCCGTAGTGGCCGCCAATAAGCCGCCGTTGCCCGTGTAATTCGCCGTGATGTTCTGCCCGACCACGGAGAGGCTCCAGCCGACGGTCGAGCTGGTCGAGACGTACGTGACCTGCGCCGGCAGCGGATCCGTCACCTGCACGGTGGTCGCGTCGGTGTTACCGGTGTTCGTCACGGTGACCCGGTAGCGGATGATCTGTCCGGGGACAACCGTGCCGGCGACGGGAGTGACGCCGTCGTCCAGATACGCAGCCTTCGTGAGGGTCAGCACCGGCTTGATGACCGTCAAGTCCATGAAGCCCTGATCGTTTGTGGCCGGCTGCGCCACCGAGCGACCCAGCAGGTCGAGCGTGTCGGTCGAGCCACCCGCCACGTTCGCGACGTTGTAGATCACCGCGACGGTTTGCGACGCCGCAGCCGCGAGGCTGATGCGCGCGCTGTCGCCGGCCGCGCCGTTCACCGAGACGATGGTGATGACGGCCGAGCCGGGGCTCGTGGCAATCGCGTCGAAGTTGTCCGACCCGTTGCCGTTGTTCTGCACGGTGAAGGTGAAGGAGTAGTTGTTGCCGGGGAGCTTCTGCACGTTCTGGCCCCCGTGCGGCGTGACCGCGACGGCGTAGGTCTGCGCCGGCGTGATGCTGCTCGCGGCGCTGCTCGTCGTGGCCGGTGTGCGGCGCGAGGCCGCCGTCAAGGTATAGACGGTGTTCACGCCACCCTTATTGCTCGCCACGTCGTAGACGACCTTGATCGTGATCGAGCCGCCCTGGGCGATGGCCGAACCCGCAAGCGCCGTATTCAGCGCCGCCAGGCTGCCATAGGTCGTGGCGCCGAACCGATAGCCCGTCACCGCGATGACTCCGGCAACGGAGATGTTCTGGGAAATGGTGACCGAGTCCGTGCCGTTGCCCGAATTCGCCACCGTGAAGCTCAGCGTATCGGCGGTCGAGGGGGACGCGGGCGTAGGGCTCGGGGTGTTGGCGGTCGCGGTCACGCCGGCCGTGAAGCCGACCGTTACCGAGACTGAGCCCGAGACTGACGCGTATGCGTTGCTGTTGGCGTCGGTAAAGGTCACGGTCGCCGTATTCGTAATGACCGTGCCTTCCGCCGTCTGAGCACGCGCGCCCGCGACGACGACGAACAGCGTCACCACCGCGAGGGCGAGGCTCTTGGTCCATTGCGTGACTCTGAACATCAGGAACTCCCTTCCATTATGAAGGTTCGAGATATGCCCGGACATCTACTTGGCCTCGCCGGGCGCTGCGTTGACCTGCACGCGAAACTCCGCCGTTACCTGTGCTCCCGGTGCCACGTCCTCGAGCACCGTCCAGCGCACGTGCGTATAGCGCTCGCGCGGCGCCGGCTTCTGCACCGTCCTACCATCTTCGACCACCGCAATCATCGGCTGCTCTGCGTATGCCTTGCCGCCATCGATCGAGTATTCGACGCGCACCGACTGCCGCGCCGCGGCCGAGCCCGGCACATAGACCAGGCCCTTCGGGATCGGATCCACGAACTGCACGTTCTTGACGCGGCCCGTCGTCACGTTGGTGAAGACGAGGGTGTAGCGGATTTCATCGCCGGGGCGCGCCATGTTCTTCGCATCGCGTTTCGCCGACTCGGCCGTGACGTTGTGAGCCGTGATAACGAGCGACTTGCGGCTCGGTGCCTGCGTCGCGGACAGGCGCGGGGCAATGACGCCCAGCACGAGTAGCGCGACCTGCAGGAAGCGGAGAGTTCTCATAACGAGCTCCTTCGGGTTCATGGTTAGGCTTCGGTTTCGTTCGCGTCGTCTGGCTTCACCGCGCCGACGTCGTGCGGGGGTTGGAGAGCACCTGCTTCTCTCCAGCCGAACACGGTCTCGCAGCGCGGGCACACCACCAGCTCGCCCAGCACCTGCGTGCGGCCGAAAAACCGGAGTTCAGAACAGCGTGGGCATCGAAGTACCATTGGCAGTGCGCTCCTTTCGTCGGGCAATGGGAAAGCAGGACCCATGCCTAAGGAGAGTAGTTCCTAAGTCGTTCTGGGACAGTTATTTACAACAATGATGTCCATCGCGGATAGGCGGGGCGACCGGCGTCAATGTTACCGATCGGTAACGGCGTAGGTAACAGCCCCTTCCCTCTTCCCTGCTGTTTACCGGATCTGTGCGACGAACTGCAGTGTCCCCGTGTTGTTCGGGGAAGAGGAGCTCAAGGG
>JBGPIJ010000111.1:0-9037 GCA_041484865.1 Gemmatimonadota bacterium | reverse complement strand
TTCATCGCGAAGTAGACGCCCGGGTCGAGGATGCAGGCCGCGATCATCGCCATGACGCCGACGAACGATTCCATCAGCATCCCGCCGTAGCCGATCAGGCGCGCGTCGCTCTCGCGCGCGATCATCTTGGGCGTCGTTCCCGATGCAATCAGCGAGTGGAATCCCGAAATGGCCCCGCACGCAATGGTGATGAACGCGAACGGGAACACCTTGCCCGCGAACACGGGCCCCTCGCCCAGCCGCGCGAACGGGCTCAGCGCCGGCATCTTGAGCGTCGGGAGGATCAGGAAGATCGCGAGCGCAAGGACGAAGATCGTCGCGATCTTGAGAAACGTGGACAGGTAGTCGCGCGGCGCGAGCAGCATCCACACCGGCAAGACCGAGGCGACGAACCCATACGCGATCATCATCCAGCAGATGGCCGGCCCGGCGTGCGTGAACGCGGCGGCGAGCGCGGGCTCGCTGGCGACATATCCCCCGCCCACGAGCGCGAGCAGCAGCAGCACCGCACCCGCCGCCGACGCTTCTCCCACTCGCCCGGGCCGCCAATGGCGCATCCACCACCCCATGACGAGCGCGATCGGGATCGTGCAGGCGATCGTGAAGAGCCCCCAGGGCGAGGCCTTGAGCGCGTTCACGACGATCAAGGCGAGCACGGCGAGCAGAATGATCATGATTAGCAGCACGGCGACCATGCCGGCCATACCGGTGAGCGGATTCACCTCGTCCTTCGCCATGTGGCCGAGCGATTTCCCGTCGCGCCTGAGCGAGCAGAACAGAATCGTGAAGTCCTGAACCGCCCCGGCCAGCACCACGCCGATGATGAGCCACAGGGTGCCGGGGAGGAATCCGAACTGCGCCGCGAGCACGGGGCCGACGAGCGGCCCGGCGCCGGCGATCGCCGCGAAGTGGTGACCGAATAACACCCAGCGGTTCGTCGGCACGAAGTCACGGGCGTTGTTGTGGCGCTCGGCGGGGGTGGCGCGCCGGTCGTCGAGACCGAAGACGTGGGTGGCCAGGAATCTGGAGTAGAAGCGGTAGCCCACGGCGTAGGTCGCGAGGGCTGCCGTGAGGAGCCAGGCGGCGTTGACCGCTTCTCCGCGGGACAGCGCGAGCACGGCAAACGCCGCCGCGCCGGCGCCGCTGATCGCGCCCCACCCGATCACGGTGGCGAGTCGTCTCATGCGGGCTAACTTACGGCCTGCCTTGCCGGTCATCAAATTCGAACGTAGGTTCGAAACGCTTGGACCCCATAGCGCGAATGCTGGCCGCACGCGAGACCACGGCAGGCGCGGCGCCCGTCACTCAAGAGCAGCCCCGCCCCAAACGACTCGCTGAAACGGTTCAGGGACGCGTCGCGGTCGTCACCGGCGGCGCGACGGGGCTGGGCCGCGCCACCGCGCTCGAGTTCGCACAGCAGGGTATCGCGGTCGCGTTCAACTACCTGGATCTCCCCGACCGCGACGTCTCCGCCCAGGCGCTGCTCACCGAAACCGAGCTGCGCGGGCTCGGCGTACCCGTCTTCTGCGCCCGCTGCGACGTGCGCGACCACGAGGAGGTGGAGCGCTTCATCACCCACGTGCGGGAGCGCCTCGGCGGCCTGCACTACCTGGTCAACAACGCGGGCGTGGCCCATGACGGGGCGCTGTGGCGGTTGTCGCCGGAGGCGTGGCAGGAGGTGCTCGACACCAACGTCACGGGGACGTTCAACTGTATCCAGGCGGTCGCGCGGCACATGCGCTCGCAGCGCTACGGCAAGATCGTCAACGTCTCCAGTCACCAGGCGTTCCGCCCCGGATTCGGCGTGGCGAACTACGCGGCGAGCAAGGCCGCATTGATCGGCCTCACGAAATCGGCCGCAGTGGACCTGGGCTCGTCCAACGTGAACGTGAACGCGATTGCCCCGGGCTTCGTGAAGACCGAGCTGCTCGCCAAGCTGCCGCGAGAAGTGCTCGAGCGCGCCGAGCACGAGTCGGTGCTGGGCCGCGTGGCCGAGCCCGAAGACATCGCGCGGGTGATCTCGTTCCTCTGCAGCGAGGCGGCGCGGCACATCACCGGTCAGGTCATCGTGGTGGACGGCGGGCTCACGCTCGCTTGAAAAAGCAGGACCCTCGCGCAATATTTTGGCGGTGACTAATTCGTTGAAACTCAAATACTTAGTGCGTGGTGCGTGGTGCGTGGCGGTCGCCGCGCTCGTGGGGTGCGGGCACAAACCCGCCGCCCAAACGGTCGAGCCGATGGTCCCGTTGCCGACGGCCGGCCTCTCGGGGCAGCAGGTGATCGTGCTCCCGCTCACACTGCTTGCGGCGGAGGATTCGCTGCGCTGGGAGGCTGTGCTCGGAGACCGGCGCGCGAGCCTCGGCCGTGCGGACAGCACGATCGGCGTGCTGCTCCAGACCCGCGCGCCCGAGGTGACCTGGGTATTGCCCGGTGAGCTGCGCCGCGTCAGCCGGCGCGCGCCCGGAATCGCGGTTGATCCCGATCAGATGGGTACGGCGGTCCTGCGCGTACGCGCGTTGACGACCGTTCCCGATCCGCTGCGCAGCCAACTGCGGACGCTCGCCGCACTGGCGGGGGGAGGAGGCCTCGCCCTCGTGCCCGCCGCCCTGATCTTCAGGCGGACGGCAGGTCGCCCGACCGGGGGCACCGCGGAGCTGACACTCGTGCTCGCGGATGTGCGGACCGGACACGTTGGGTGGCGCACGGTGGCGACGGGGGAGGGGAACGATCCCTGGACCGCGCTCACGCACGCGGTGAAAGGTCTCACGCCTGGCCTCCCGTGACTGGAGGGATCATCCACCCGTGCGCCCGCTGCGGCGAGCCGACCGAGAGAATCCCGGTGGGCGGGTGGTGTGCGGCGTGCACCCGTGTCGTCGATCGGCGCGCGGCCCGCGTGAGCCGATGGGTAGCGCTGGGGACCACGGTGCTCGTCGCGGCGTATTTCGCCGCGCGGCTCCGGTCGGTCCCGCCGCCCTGGGTCGACCGGAGTCGGGTGGTCGGGGCGGTGGCGAGCGTGGCGTGGTACTGGCTCACGTTTCGCATCGCGAAGCGAATCGCGCTCGAATGGCTGGAATAATGTGTGTGGTGCGCGGTGCGTGGTGCGTGGCGATCGGGGCGGTGCTCGCAACTCCGCTGCTGGGTCAAACCTCGCTTTCCATCTATTCCGACGGCCGTACGGTCGTGCGGCAGAGCCTTCCGCAAGCGCTGGTGAAAGGCCGGAACGTGGTGACCGTCGAGCTCCAAGGCGTCGACCCGGCGATGGTGTTCTCCCCGGATACCACGGTGACCTTGCTCTCGGCCACCATGCGGCCCGCGACGGAGCGCCAACGGGCGCTGGAGCAGGCGGTGGGGCAGACGCTGTCGTTCGTTCACGCTAAGGGCGATACGGTGCGCGCGACGGTGATGAGGGCCAGTCCCCCGCAGTATCGCCTGCCCGATGGGCGCTTCCTTCTGGTCGAGCCGGGAGAGCCGATCTTTCCCCCGGACCTCGTCCGCACCGCACCTCAGGCAACGCTCATTCTCGATGCCGCACGACCGCGTCCGACCACCGAGCTGGCGTACGTGAGGGAAGGGGCCCGCTGGTATGCCGTCTATCAGGTCGTTCTCGAGCCGGGGGCTCAGGCAGCGGTGACGGGGGCGGCCACGATCGTGTCGCAGACCGTCCGCGCCGAGAGCGCCCTGGTGCAACTCGTCGCCGGGACGATCGCCAGAGCATCATCCCCACGGCCCGTTCCCATGGCCGCCTTCGCCGCGCGCGCCGACCTCGCTCCGGGGCCGGTAACGGTAGGCGAGGAGGCGGTGGGGGAGGCACACACTTATACGCTTCCGGGGCGGATGACCGTCGAGCCCGGTGTCCCGGTGACGTCGGCGTTGTTCCCGCGCGCGCAGGTGGCCGTCACCGAGGAGCTGGTCGTGCCCGGCGCGCTGCCGTTTCGAGGTTATCTGGCGAATCTGTCGAGCTCCGCCGAGCCGGACCGCGTACCGGTCGAAGTCTGGTACACGCTCAAACGGCCGATGGGAACGCCGTTCGGCGCGCGCCCGCTCCCGGGGGGAACGGTGCAGCTTTACCAGGCGGATTCGGTAGGCCGGGTACAGCTCATTGGCGAAGCAACGAGCGAGCACACGGCGGCCGGCCGCGACCTCCGCGTGCGGTCAGGTGACGCATTCGACGTCTCGGCCGAGCGAGTGCAGACGGATTTCACGCAGGAGCCGCTCGCACCGCTGCGTCGAGGCTTACCCGCTCGGCAGCGCACCACCGCCTCATATCGCGTGACCCTCCACAACGCCAAGCCGGAGCCCGTGATCGTCGATGTCCGGGAAACGCACGCCGGTGCCTGGCTCGTCGTGTCGAGCAGCGTCACAGCGGAAAAGCTGTCGGCCACGGAGGTCCGGTTTCGCGTGTCGCTGCCGGCAAAGGGCGAGGCAACCCTGACCTACACCGTGCAGGCCGACTCATGACGGTGCAGCTGCTGCATATCTCCGATTTGCACCTCGGGGCACCCGCCGACGTGGTGCAGGTCGAAGCCGTCGAGCGGATGATTCCCGATTTGCGGCCCGACGCGGTCGTGCTGTCGGGCGACCTGAGCCAGCGGGCGCGGCACGGAGAGTTTCAGCGGGCGCGGGCGTTCGCGAACGTGGCCGCGCTGACGGCGCCGGTGTACGTGCTGCCCGGAAACCACGACGTGAGCTGGTGGTGGCGGCCACTCGTGCCGTTCGGACGGGGCATTCTCTATCGCAAGTACCGCCGCTATTTCGGGGCCGACCTCACGCCGACGCTCACGCTGCCCGGGGCGGCGGTCATCGCCGGGGCGCTCACGTCGGACGGTGCCGCCTGGGGCTCGTTGACCTGGCGGCTGCGGGACATAGCGGTGAAGGGGCATCTCCCCAAGTCCGAGGGCCTGCGCGTGCGCCAGGTCTTCGCCGAGGCGCCGCCCGAGCTGGCGCGTGTCCTGGTGGTGCATCACAACATTCTGCGCGGCGAGATTTCCCGGCGCATGGGCCTCGCGCACTGGCGCCTCGCGCAGCGCCGCATCGTCGAGTCGGGGGCGGACGTGGTGTTGTGCGGGCACGACCACCAGGAGGCCGCGGAGATGCTGGGCGACCGTGTAGTCGTCTCCACCGCCGGGACGGCGTTCATGCGGGGCCGGGGAGAGCGGCCGTCGAGCTTCAGCTTCATCACGATCGAGCCGACCGCGGTCCAGGTCACGTTCTTCCGCTGGGAGGCCGAGCGGGGGCGATTCCGGGCGTCCGACACTTTCGCGTTCGCCCGCCCCGCGAAGCGCGAGATACCCGCGGTCGCGAGCTAGCATGGCCCCAAAATTCCAAGGCGTGGACTTCTATCAGGTCGAGGGCCTGCTCACGGAGGAAGAACGGGCGGTGCGGGATACGGTGCGTTCCTGGGTGGACGACAAGGTTCTCCCGATCATCGCCGAGCATTACCTCGAGGGTCGTTTTCCCAAGCAGCTCGTGCCGCAGATGGCCGAGCTCGGGCTATTCGGCGCCAATCTCCCCGAGGAGTTCGGCTGCGCCGGGCTGAACAATGTCGCCTACGGACTGATCATGCAGGAGCTCGAGCGCGGCGACTCCGGGGTCCGCTCGTTCGCGTCGGTGCAGGGCGCCCTCGTCATGTATCCGATCTTCGAATTCGGGAGCGAAGAGCAAAAGCGGCGTTGGCTGCCCGAGATGGCGAGCGGCAGGGTGATCGGCTGCTTCGGCCTGACGGAGCCCGACTACGGCTCCAACCCCTCCGCCATGATCACGGCGGCGAAGCGCACGGGTGAGGGGTGGGTGCTGAACGGCGCCAAGATGTGGATCACGAACGGCTCGACCGCGCAGGTGGCGATCATCTGGGCCAAGACGGGGCGGTTAGACGACGCGGCCTCGATTCGCGGCTTCATCGTCCCCACCGACGCGATCGGATTCTCGGCCAAGGATCAGCGCGGCAAGTTGAGCCTGCGCGCGAGCGATACCAGCGAGCTCGTGCTCCAGGACGTGCTCGTTCCCGCGGATGCGATCCTGCCGAAGTCCGGCGGCCTGAAGTCGCCGCTCATGTGCCTGACCGCCGCGCGCTACGGCATCGCCTGGGGGGCGGTCGGCTCCGCGATGGCGTGCTACGACGAGGCGGTGCACTACGCCAAGACGCGCGTGATGTTCGACAAGCCGATCGGGGGCTTTCAGCTGCAACAGGCGCGGCTCGCGGAGATGCTCACCGAAATCACCAAGGCGCAGCTGCTGTCGCTGCAGCTCGGACGGCTCAAAGATCAGGGCACGATGACCCCGCAGCAGGTCTCGCTCGCCAAGCGGAACAACGTCAACATGGCGACCGACGTGGCGCGCGAAGCGCGCCGCCTGCTCGGCGCCAACGGGATCCTCGCGGAGTATCAGGCGATGCGGCATCTCGCGAACCTCGAGTCGGTCTACACCTACGAGGGGACGCACGACATCCATACCCTGATCCTCGGGCAAGAGATCACGGGGCTGAATGCGTTCAATTGAGCTCACGCTGCTGCTCCTGGTCGCCGTCGTTCCCGTTGTTGCCGCCCAGTCGGATTCGATTCACACCGTCGTGACGGGCGTACGGCTCCCGGCCATGCAGGAGCTGGCCCGCGGCCTCACGGGGCGCACCGCGACGCTCACGGCCGATGAGGTGGACGCGCGCGGAGCCGCGTCGCTCGCGGAGGCGATGGACCAGCTCCCGGGCGTGACGACCTCCGAAGACTTCGACGTCACGGTGCGGGGCTTCTCCGTGTCGCCCGGCGTCGGCATCCCGCAGGGCGTCACGGTGTACGTGGACGGCGTTCGCGCCAACGAGCCGGACGCGCACCAGGTGAATTTCGATCTCCTGCCGCTCGACGACGTGGAACGCGTGGACATCGTGTACGGCCCGTCGGTCTTGCTCGGCCGGAACTCGCTCGGCGCCGCGGTGAATCTGGTCACTCGGCGCGGCGGGGACGGCGGCGCGCGCGAGCTGGAGCTGGCGGGCGGGAGCTTCGGGCGCTACGAGCTTTCCGGCCACGCCGGCGCCACGCGGAGCGCGTGGGACTACTACGTGGGCGCCCACTACGAGCACCAGGATGGCTGGCGCGCCGAGACCCAAGCACGCGTCGCGACGCTGTTCGCGAAACTCGGGCTGCGGCGCGGGCCTTGGGACGGGACGCTCTCCTACTCGGGCGCCTTGAACCGCATCTCCCAGGCGGGGAGCCTGCCCGAGAGTCTGTTCGCCGCGAACCCGCGCCTCAATTTCACGCGCGGCGACTACTTCGCCCCGCAGGCACACGTCGCCACCCTGAACGCGCAGCGCCTCGTGCTCGGCGGCGCCCAGCTCGCCGTCAACGCCTTCGGCCGCTCGATCGTGAGCGATCAGTTCAACGCGAACTTCGTCGGTCTCGACTCCCGCCAGCGCACCTCGGCCCGGCAAACCGGCGGCGCGGTGCAGTTGTCGGGGAAGCTCCGACTCGGCGTCCACGAGCTGCGGCTGTTGGGCGGGCTCGACGGGGACTACCTGCACACGAACGTCCGCATCTTCGTGGTGCCGGGCGGCGGGAACCCCGACTCACTGACCGAATGGGTGCGGACCAATCAGGCGGACGTCGGCGCGTTCGCCGGCGCGAACATGCGACTCACGGGCGGCCTGACGGCGACGGCCGCCGCGCGCTACGACTGGATCCGGCTGCCGCTCGAGGATCTGCTCGTCGCGACGGAGAGCGGTCTGAACTACTTCCACCGCCTGAGTCCCCGCCTCGGCATGACATGGACCGGTGGGTCGAAGACGCGGACGCAGGAAGGCTACGCGGCGGTGAGCCGGGGTTTCCGCGCGCCCGCGCTGGTGGAGATCGGCTGCTCGAATCCCCTGGCGGCCTGCCCGCTGCCGTTCGCCCTGGGGTCCGACCCGCCGCTCAAGCCCGTCGTGGCGACCACGTACGAGCTGGGATGGCGCACGCACCACCGGATGCGTGGCCTCGACGTGAGCGCGAACGTCTATCAGACCGACGTGCGGGACGACATCTTCTTCGTCGCATCGACCGTCACCGCCGGATACTTCCAGAATATCGGGGCGACACGCCGCGCGGGCTTCGAGCTGTCGTTCGCCTGGGCGGCTTCCTCCGGACTCCGGCTGTATGGGAACTACGGCTACACGCGGGCGACCTTCCAGACCAACGCCGATCTCGCGACTACGCGCGACACAGCGGGCGAAGGCGTGTCTCCCGGCGATTGGCTCCCCATGGTCCCGGACCATCGGGCCAATGCGGGCTTCTCGATGCCGGTCCGGACTCGCGCGGGGGCATGCTGCGGCCCGGCCGTGAGCGTGGGGCTCGATGGCCGTTACGTGGGCCGCCAGTGGCTGCGGGCCGACGAAGCGAACGAAACGACGCGCCTGCCGGACTACGCCGTCTTCGACGCCACGGTGACCGTGTCGTGGCGCGAGATCGACATGCGCTGGACGATTCGGAATGTGCTCGACCGGCGCTACGCCAACTTCGGGACCTACGCCGAGAATCCCACCGTGGCGGGCGATCCCGTGCAACGGTGGCTTACCCCCGGCCAGCCCCGGAGCCTTCAGGTGAGCTTCACCACGGAGTTCTAGCAGCGTGAAGATTGCCGTCTGCATCAAACGCGTCCCGGACTCGGAAGCCCGCGTCAAAGTCGCAGCGGACGGGAAATCGCTCGACCCCGCGGGCGTCAGGTTCATCATCAATCCGTACGACGAGTTCGCGATCGAGGAAGCGCTGCGCCGCAAGGAGCAGGCGGGCGGCGGCGAGGTAGTCGTCGTCTCGCTCGGCCCGGCGGCGGCGCAAGAGACCATCCGCACCGCGCTCGCCATGGGCGCCGACCGGGGCGTGCTGCTCCAGGCGGATGACATTCCGGCGGACGGCTGGATCGTGGCGACGGCGCTGGCCGCCGAGCTGAAGGACGGCGGCTACGACCTGATCCTCTTCGGCAAAAAGGCGATCGACGATCACAACCATCAGGTGGGACCGATGGTGGCCGAGCAGCTCGGGCTTCCGTGCGTAACCGCCGTGGCGCACCTCGATCTCAC
>JBGPIJ010000110.1:0-9046 GCA_041484865.1 Gemmatimonadota bacterium | reverse complement strand
GGTAGATCGCGTCGATCTCGGCCGGCGGCATCCGTGCCGCCACCGCGGCGGCGACGTCGCTCCACCCGGGGCCCGGGCCGACGGTCAGCGGCTGACCGAAGCCGGGGTCCGCGCCTGCTCCCATCGCTCCACGTAGAAGCGCAAGACGTGCATGAAGTCCTGCGCGTTGGTCACCACGCCGTACGCCTGATGCGTGCCGCGATCGCGCAGCTTGGTCACGACGAATTCGGTCTGATCCACGCAGATCGTCGTCAGGGGGCGCAGCTCGTCCGGTCCCGGGCCGTCCACGAACGCCGGAATCATGTTGCCCACCGCGATCGCGTGCAGGGCGGTCGCTACGAACACCGCGAACGTCGCCTGACTCGTATAGACCCGCATGGCGTCCTGCGCCGCCTGCGTATCGGTCACAACCTCGGGTAACGGGCCGTCGTCCCGGATCGAGCCGGCGAGCACGAACGGCACCCGCTGCGTCACGAGCGCGTGCATGATGCCGTCGGTCACGAGCCCCCGCTCGACGGCCGCCGCGATGGAGCCGACGCGCCGGATGGCGTTAATGGCGCGCATGTGCAGCGCGTGCCCGCCCTCGACTCCCTCCCCCGAGCTCGACATCCCGAGCGTCGTGCCGAAGATCGCCGCCTCGAGGTCGTGGACGGCGACCGCGTTGCCGCCGAGGAGCGCGCCCACGTAGCCGTTGCGGATGAACCAGATCATGTCCTGGCGCGCGCGGGCGTGCACGAGGGCCGGCCCTACAACCCAGACGATCTTGCCGCCCCGCTGCTTTTCCTCTCCCAGCAGCTGCGCCAGCACGGCGTAATCCACCGGCCGCTCGCGCGACACCTCGGTCTGCATGAAGCCGAACTCGTTCGCGCTGTGGCGCCCGCCGAGAAATCCCTCGGCGTGCACGTAGATCCCCTGGCTGCCGTCTTCCATCGACCCCACCGCCACGAGACCGCCCTTGGCAACTTTGCGCGGCTCGGTGACGAGGAGGCCACCCTGTGCATCCCGCACCACGACGCAATCCATGCGCGGCATGCGCGGCCGCCGCCAGGTGCCGCCGACCTTCACGTAGGTGGGCAAATTCGTGGTGGAGAAGAAGCCCTCGGGAAGGACGCCATCCGCGGGTGCGGGGTCGAAGCGGGCATCCGGCGCCCCGGAAAACGGCGGCGCGTCGAAATCGGGGGGGCGATACTGGAAGCGCGAACTCGTCACGGAGGCCAAACTTACCCGCTGCCAAAGCCCTGACGCAACGCCGCGCTACAGCAGCGCCACCGGGTCGCGATCCACGACGATCCCGGTGCGTGCGTCGCGGGCCTCCGGGGTCCGCGCCCAGGCGCGGACGGCGCGTCCGATCACCCGCGAGTCGGTCGCCTTGAGCAGCACGTGCCAGCGCCAGCGCCCGTGCAGGCGAGGGATGGGACAGGGCGCCGGTCCGAGCACGAGCAGGGCCCCGGGGCCATGGTCCTGCTCCCACGCGGCACTGCGGAGCCACGCCGCCAGGCGCTCCGCCTCACCCGCCACGCGTTCTGGGTCCGCGGCCGAGACCACAAACCGCGCCAGCGCGGCGTACGGCGGATACACGGGGTTGGGTGGCGCCCTGAGCGGCAGCTCCGCCGCCGCGAACTGCCGGACCGAGTGCTGCTGGGCCGCCCGGATCGCGTGATGGTCGGGCGCGCGTGTCTGCACGAGGACGCGTCCGCCCTTGGGACCCCGCCCGGCCCGCCCCGCCACCTGTGCCACGAGCTGGAACGTGCGTTCGCCGGCGCGGAAGTCCGGGAGATGGAGCGCCGTATCGGCGTCCACCACCCCGACCAGGGTGACGCCCGGGAAATCGAGGCCCTTCGCGATCATTTGCGTCCCGAGCAGCACGTCCAGCTCGCGGCGGGCGAACCGATCGAGGATGCGATGATGGGCCCACTTGGTGCTGGTCGTATCGAGGTCCATGCGGGCGATGCGGGCCTGCGGAAAGCGCATGGCCACGAACCGCTCGAGCTGCTGAGTGCCGGTCCCGCGCATGCGCTGCGTCTCGTGGCCGCACGCGGCGCAGGCGACCGGGATCGGCTCCTCGTGTGCGCAATAGTGACAGCGCAACGCCGCGGGCGTCTGGTGCACGGTGAGCGAGATGGCGCAGCGGGGGCATTGGCGCACTTCGCCGCAGGCGGGACACTGGAGGAAGGTCGCAAACCCGCGGCGGTTCAAGAGCAGGATCACTTGATCGCCCTGATCGAGCGCCACTCGCACGGCCGCGTCCAGCGCCTCGCTCCAGGACAGCGACCGCGCCTCGAGAATGCGGGCGGTACTGCGCAGGTCGATCACCTCGACCGGTGGCAACGGCTGCGTTCCCACGCGCTGCGGCAGCTCGAACACGTCGAGCGCCCCTGTGTCGCCGAGATGGAGCGTCTCGAGCGACGGCGTCGCGCTCCCGAGGAGCAGCCGGGCGCCCTCGAGTTGGGCGCGGACCCGCGCCACGTCACGAGCGTGATACCGTGGCGCGACGCCCTGCTTGTAACTGGCCTCGTGCTCCTCGTCCACGACGATCAAACCGAGCCGCTGCACGGGGGCAAAGACAGCGGAGCGCGGGCCGACGGCTACCCGCCGCTCGCCGCTCTGTAGCGCGCGCCAGGCGTCGGCCCGCTCCCCGTCGGAGAGGCCCGAGTGCAAGACGGCCACCTGATCGCCGAAGACCCCGCGCACGCGGGCGACGGTCTGCGGGGTGAGCGCGATCTCCGGCACGAGCAGGATCGCTCCCTGACCGGCCTCGACCACCGCGCGCATGACGTGCAGGTACACGAGGGTCTTGCCGGATCCCGTCACGCCCTGGATGAGGACGGGCGTGTCGGGCGGCGTCGCGGCGATTGCGTCGAGCACGCGGCGCTGATCCGGCGTGAGGTCGGCGGGAGGAGCCGACGAGAGGTCGGCGAATGGATCCCGTGGCCGGTTGAGCTGGTCGACGCGCGCCAGGCCTTGCGTGACGAGACCCTGGACCACCGCGGCGGAGAGCTTGAGCTGGTCGCGCAGATGACGGACGGGTGCCGATCCGCCGAGCGCCTCGACCGCTTCGTAGGCCACGCGCCGTTGCGGCGATCGGCGGAACGTCCCTTCCCGCTCGAGCAGCGACGGGAGGGCGCGTGTCAACGTGAGGATGCGCTCCCCCGCCGGTACCGGTCCTTCGGGCTGCGCGGGCCGCCATAGCGCACCGGGTAGGAGGGCGCGCAGCGCCAGCCCGAGCGGCGCACCGTAGTAATTCGCCATCCAACGCCCCAGCCGCAGCAGCGGTGCCGAGAGCGCCGGCTCGAGCGGCGGATCCGGGGCGGCGACCAGATCCTTCAGCTCGCGCTCGGCCGGCGCCGGGCGCACCGCCGTCACGATACCGATGAGCCGCCGGTCCCGCACCGGTACCAGGACGCGCGCTCCGGGGACTGCGCGAGCCGCCAGCGCGTCGGGGATGCGGTAGGTGTAGGGGCGGGAGACCGGAAGCGGGAGGACGACCTCGGCGGCGTGGGGCGACTCCCGAGGCGGGCTCATCGCCGTCGCACGCCCAATCCCGGTTCCGTGGGCAGGGAGATCTGCCCCCGCTCGATGGTCGCCCCGACGAACGGGTCGTCCGTCGTGAGAGCGGCCCCGTCCAGGTCGGCCGCGTCCACGAGCGGTGTGAAGTGCGCGGCGGCGGTGATCCCGAGCGAGGACTCGATCATGCACCCGACCATGACGAGCATCTTGTGCGCCCGAGCGGTCGCGATCATGCGCAGCGCCTCCCGCAGAGACCCGCATTTCGCGAGCTTGATATTGATGCCGTCCGCGGCGCCGGCCACGCGGGGGATGTCGGCCGCGACGATGCAGCTTTCGTCCACCACCACCGGCAAGATTCCTTGACGACGCACCGCCGCGATCCCCTCGAGATCGTCCGGTGCGAGCGGCTGCTCCAGGAATTCCACCCCGAACTCGCGTAGGACCGGCAACATGCGGATGGCGCGTTCCCGCGTCCATCCGGCGTTCGCGTCCACGCGGATCGGTTTGTCGGTCGCGTCACGAATCGTACGGAGGATCTCTTCGTCCCGATCGGTGCCAAGCTTGATTTTCAGGACGGGAAAGGACGCGGCCTCCGCGACCTTCTGGCGCATGTTCTCCACGGTGCCGAGCCCGATCGTGAAGGAGGAGCGCGGCGCGCGCGCGGGATCGAGCCCCCACAGCCGCCACAGCGGCTGCCCCAACCGCTTCCCGACGAGATCGTGGAGCGCCGCCGAGAGCGCCGCGCGAGCGGCCGCACTCTTGGGCGCGCGCGCCGCGAAGCGGGCCTCGGCCTGTTCCAGCTGGAACGGATCGTCCGGGAGATCGGTCCCGAGCTCGCGTAGCGCAGCGAGCACCGTGTCGGCGGTCTCTCCATAGTAGGAGGACGGGTCGGCCTCCCCCCACCCTTCGAGGCCGTCGCTGGCCTGGAGCCGCACCCAGACGACGCGATACTCGCTCTGGCCGCCCCGGGCAATGACGAACGGGTGGCGCGTGTGCAACGTGACGATTTCGCTTGAAAGTTTCAGCGGCATGCCTGGTCCACGATCGGGGGGGTGGTCAAGTATCCCGCGGGACTCGAGGCGAGGCAAGCGCACGCACGTGCGCTTGCGCCCCCGCGCCGAGCAGGTCGAGCCGGTAGCCGCCCTCGAGTACTCCGACCACCGGTGCCGGAGCCACGCGCTCACGAAACTCCGTCGTCCACAGGGCGAAGTCGGCCGGTTCGAGCGTGAACCCGCCCAGCGGGTCGCCGGAGAGCGAGTCGAAGCCCGCGGAGATCAGCAGCAGGTCCGGCCGCCAGCCGTCGAGCGCGGCGGCGACGGCGGCGGAGAGGTCGCGCACGTAGGTCTCGCGCGGCAGGCCCGGCGGGCGGGGCACGTTGAAGACGTTGCCCACACCCCGCTCGTCGGCCGCGCCGGTGCCGGGATACCACGGGTATTGGTGCAGCGACACGTAGCGAATCGACGGATCGCGCTCCACCAGCGCCTGAGTGCCGTTGCCGTGGTGCACATCCCAGTCCACGACGAGCACGCGCGCGCATCCCAACCTCTGCGCATGGCGGGCGGCGATCACGACGTTGTTGAGCAGACAGAACCCCATGGCGCGCCCCGCGAGCGCGTGGTGCCCGGGCGGGCGCGTCACCCCGAAGGCGGTGCCCTCCTCGCGCGCGAGACCCCGCTCCACCGCGGTGATCGCCACGCCCGCCGCGGCGAGCGCGCTCTGCCAGCTGTGCGGACCCATGACGGTGTCCGCGTCCAACATGCCGCCGCCGCGCGCGTCGAGCCGCTGCAACACCTCGAGATGGCGAGCCTCGTGCACACCTGCGAGGGCTTCGAGGCCGGCGGGCGCGGCCTCGACCCACTGCACGGCGTCGCGCATGTCGGGGGCGTGGAGCGCCTCCAGGACCGCGTCCACCCGCTCCGGCCGCTCGGGGTGCCCCGCACCAGGATCGTGCAGGCGGGACGCTGGATGCCAGACGACGGTGGTGCTCACCTAGTTGTGCGAATGCCGACTCTGGAGCATCTCCCGGATGGATTCGATCTCGTGGTGCATGTCGCGGCGCGCGGCATCCAACTCGTGCAGTGTGCGCTGGTAGCGCCGCCAGGCGAAGACGACGAGCGCGCTCGCGACGGCGCATGCGCACCCCGCCACGACGAGGAGCGGCCGACGCCACTCCAGGCCCCCGTACATGAGCAGGAGGGCGTCGAGTGAGAGAAACCCCACGGCAAGGGTCGTGGGTACCCGGCTGGGTCGCCTCATCGCACCGGCCGCCGCCGCGCGGGAAGGACGATGAACGGAGAATTGGGGCCCGCGCCGAGAGCGCCGACCGTCACCGATTCGTCGAGCACCTCGCCACCGTGGAACTTGACGATGTAGTCGTCCGGATCCCCGGCGGCATGCTTGAGGGTGCGCACGAGCGCTTCGCGTTTCAAGTCCGCCACCGGCGTCGTCGACTCCACGGCGAGTTCCACTTGGTCCCAGGCCTCGGTCACCATCACGCGGACCGCGAACCGCTCGGCGACCTGGGTCACGTAACGCTGACGCTCGACTCGAGGGGAAGCGTCGAGAGGAATCGATCCACCGCCTGGTCGAAGAGCGGTGTGGACGCGCGCACCTGACTGAGCCCGGGCTTGTCCGCGCCGTCGAGCGGCCGTGCGGAAATTGCGATCTCTTCCCCGCCCTGGCCGCGGAGCACGACGTATTCCGGACCTTCCTTCTCGACGAAGGCACTGGCGTTCGGCACGCGCTCGGCGAAGAACCGTTTCGCTCGGGCGAGGATTTCCGCCGCCGGCAAGGCTACAGTGACTGTGTGAATCATGAGAGGTAAAAGATAAGAGAGGTTGGCCAAACTGGCAGGCGGCGCCGTCTCGGCGCACCGGGGTTGCCAGGAAGGCAAGCGGCCGAGCGCGCGCAAACGGCACGGTGATTGCCTTACCGTCCCCCAGAAGGCCGTGAACACATCCGTTCGACATTCACAGGAGGCCAGCACCATGACGATTCTGAGCCGCAGCCTGACGGGAGATACGGCGTCGACCCTCGAGCGCCGCTTCAACCGACTGTTCAATGACGTATTCGGACACTACGAGTACGGGGACAACGCCGGCGCGGCGTGGATTCCGCCGGTGGACATTTTCGAGCAGCCCGAGGCGATCCGCATCATGGTGGAAGCGCCGGGCGTGAGTCCGGACGACGTGAACATCTCGCTCGAGAACAACGTGCTGACGATTCAGGGCACGAAGAAGCAGCCGGCGGAGGAAGGCGCCGAGCAAGTCCATCGCTACGAGCGCATCTACGGCACGTTCGAGCGCCGCTTCACGCTCCCGGCGACGGTCGACGCCAACAACATCAAGGCGACCTACGAGCACGGCGTGCTGACGGTAACGTTGCCGAAGGTCGAGAAGGCTCGGCCCCGGCAGATCGCAGTGAGCGTCAGCGCGAAGTAAGGAGCGCGAGCAGCCGGCGCTCCACTTCGGAATTCGGCACGGCCACCGCGCCCGCGTCCCGCGCCGACCGCAACAGGTCGGCGCGGACGTGGGGTCCGAACGCGAGGACGGGAGTGCCGCGCGCCACAAGCCCCCGGATGCGGTCCGCCGCTCCGGGGGCTTCGACTGCCACGACCGCCAGATCGCTCTCGAAGGCTTCCTTCGCGACCTCCGCGCCCGAGGCGGCGATCGCCGCGTTGAGCTTGGAGCGAAAGACCAGATCCGTCGTCGCGACAAACACGCGCTTCGCCACAATGGCGTCCCCGCCGGCCCTCAGCCCTTGATCTTCTCGGTCAGGTACGGCGCGAGCGCGTCGGTGCTCACCCGCTCCTGCTGGAGCGTGTCCCGATCGCGGACGGTGACCGTGCCGTCGGCGACGGACTGCCCGTCGATCGTGATGCCGAACGGCGTGCCCGCCTCGTCTTGCCGGCGGTAGCGGCGGCCGATCGAGCCGCTGTCGTCGTAGAAGACGTTGAAGCGGCCGCGGAGATCGTCGAACACGCGGCGTGCCAGCTCCGGCATGCCGTCCTTGTTCACGAGCGGGAACACCGCCGCCTTGAGCGGGGCGAGCGCGGGGTGTAGCCGCAACAGCACCCGCTTGTCGCCTCCGACGTCTTCCTCGCGGTAGGCGTCGCACAGCAACGCGAGCGTGATGCGATCGGCGCCGGCCGACGTCTCGACGATGTAGGGAAGAAACCGCTCGTTCGTCGCGGTATCGAGATAGTCGAGCTTCTTGCCCGAGAACTCCTGGTGCCGTGACAAATCGAAGTCGGAGCGGTTGTGGATCCCCTCGAATTCGTTCCACCCGAACGGGAACTCGTATTGAACGTCGTAGGCGTCCTTCGCGTAGTGGGCCAACTCCTGCGCCGTGTGCTGATGGAACCGCAGCTTGGCGGGATCGAGCCCGAGGCCCACGAGCCACTTCATCCGTTCGTGACGCCAGAATTCGAACCACTCGCCGTCCGTCCCCGGCTTCACGAAGAACTGCATCTCCATCTGCTCGAACTCGCGGGTTCGAAACGTGAAGTTGCCCGGCGTGATCTCGTTGCGGAACGCCTTGCCCACCTGCGCGATCCCGAACGGGATCTTCTGGCGGGACGATTGCAGGACGTTCAGGTAATTGACGTAGATCCCCTGGGCGGTCTCGGGACGGAGGTAGATCACCGCGGCCGATTCTTCGACCGGTCCCATGAAGGTCTTGAACATCAGGTTGAACATCCGCGGAGCGGTGAGCGTCCCCTTCGACCCGCAGACCGGGCACTGCGCGGTGGGCTCGCCGGGCGTGCCCTTGATGCGCGGGTCGTCGGAGCGAAACCGGTTTTTGCACTGCTTGCAGTCGACGAGCGGATCGGTAAACCCCGCCACGTGGCCTGAGGCCTCCCACACCTTGGCGAGCATGAGAATCGCGGCATCGAGCCCCTCGATGTCCTCGCGCTCGTGTACCATCGAGCGCCACCACCGCTCCTTGACGTTCTTCTTGAGCTCGACGCCCAACGGTCCGTAGTCCCACACGGAGCCCAGGCCGCCGTAGATCTCGGACGACTGGAACACGAAGCCGCGCCGCTTCGCGAGCGACACGAGCTTGTCCATCACGGAGTTGTCGGAGGGGGAAGGCATGTGGCCGAAGATACGGACGCCCCTAGGGAACCGGCAACCCGAAGGCCTCCCGCGCCGCGCGCTCGGCGAGGTCAGAGATGCCGCGGGCGTCGAGCCGGCTGCCGTCGCCGCCCACCGCGTGCACCCCGATCAGACCCTCGACTTTCCCCGCGACGACATCGAGGGGCTCGATGCCGGCATCCTGATGTCCCCGCGGGTGTGGGAGGCCTCGGGGCACGTCGCGGGCTTCACCGACCCGCTGGTGGACTGCAAGCAGTGCAAGCAGCGCTTCCGCGGCGACGACCCGCGCATCAAGGGCACGCCGGGCCAGCCGGACGGGCAGTGCCCCGTCTGCGGCACGCGCGGCTCGCTCACGGCGCCGCGGCTGTTCAACCTGATGTTCAAGACGTTCATGGGCCCGGTGGAGGAGGACGCGGCCGTCGTCTACCTCCGTCCGGAAACCG
>JBGPIJ010000109.1:0-9057 GCA_041484865.1 Gemmatimonadota bacterium | reverse complement strand
TCCCGGTTAACAGCCGGGCGCTCTGCCAATTGAGCTACACCCCATCAATCGTTCTACGTCGCTACGTCGCCACGTTGTACGAGTGCGCGTCCGGACTTCTTACAACGAAGCGTCGTAGCGACGGGCAACGGTGCTATCCAGCAAAACGCCCCCGGGGCTGGGTTCGTCCCGGGGGCGCGCGCTCACCTCTGCGACGCTACGCCGTCCGGTGCTTCGAGTTGCGGCTGGGATTCGAACCGAGAACGGCGATCGTCATCGCGCCAAGCTTACACCCCCCCCGCCTCGGGAGCAAGGGTTCCGATGGGCGCCCGCACGCTAGGACTTGAGCCCGAGCTGGTCCGCGAAAGCGCGCGCGGCCGCCACCTGCTCCGCCGTGAGATGCTCCGGGATCAGCACCTCGACGGCGACGTACTGATCGCCGCGACGGCCGTTCTTCTCGATGCCCTGCTCCGCGATCCGGAATTTCTGGCCGTGCTGAGTTCCGGCGGGGACGCGCAGCATGACGCGGCGGCCATCGATGGTCCGCACTTTGATCTTCGAGCCGAGCATGGCCTGCGCGACGTTGATCGGCACGGTGCAATAGATGTCGAGCCCTTCGCGCCGAAAGAACCGATCAGGCTCGATGTGGAAGACCACGACGATATCACCTTGCCCCTTGGCGCCCTGGCCCTTGAGCCGCACCCGGGAGCCTTCGTCGGTGCCGGAGGGCACGGTAATCGTCAGTCGCCGATCGACCCGCACCTCTCCGGCCCCCTGGCACGTGGGGCAACGCTGCGACGGCACCCGCCCTTTACCCCGGCACACCGGGCAGGGCCGATTCACGGCGAAGCCTCCCTGGCCGAAGGATACCGTTCCCCTCCCATGGCATTCGGGGCACGTGGAAATCGATGCCCCCGGAGCGGCGCCGGACCCGCTGCACGTGGGGCAGACGTCTTGCATCGGGAGGGACACGGGGATCTTCCCGCCGAGCGCGGCGATGCGGAACGGGATCGTCACCGTCGCCTCGATTTCTTCGGCTTCGGTATCGCGGTCGTTGCCGCGCCGTCCGAAGATCGACGAGAACAGATCGCCGAAGCCGAACGAGCCGGGCTCCGAGAACCCGAATTCGGCGCCGCCCGTGCCCCCGGGCGTCCCGCCCCCGCGCGCGCCCGAGCCGGCGAACGCGCCGTAGCGACGCAGCTGGTCGTATTGCTTCCGCTTCTCAGCGTCGCTCAGGACATCATACGCTTCGCTGATCTCCTTGAAGCGCTCGCCGGCCTGCGGATTGTTGGGGTTACGATCGGGGTGGTACTGCTTCGCGAGACGCCGAAAGGATTTCTTGATCTCCTCCACCGAGGCTGTTTCGGGCACCCCCAAGACCTGGTAGTAGTCCTTGGCGGCGGCCATCAGGCGCCCTCACCCTCCCAGGTCAAGACCTGGACGCGCGCCGGCCGGACGAGCGTGTCGCCGAGCTTGTAGCCCGGCTGCAGCACGGCGCCCACCATTCGATCGTGGGCGGCATCCTCGGCCGGTTTGGTGCTGACGGCTTCGTGCACCTGGGGATCGAAAGGAACTCCCGCTTGATCCAGCCGACGCAAGCCGGTCGCCTCGAGCTCCTTCCACAGCTTGCGCTCCACCATGTCGACCCCTGCGTAGATGGTCTGGGGGTCGGTTCGCGCCGGGTCGACGTGCGTGAACCGCGCCAGATCGTCCAACGCGTCGGCCAGTCGCCCCAGGAGATCCACCTGGGCCTTGTGCCAGGCCTCGGTACGCTCCTTGATGGCGCGCTTGCGATAGTTCTCGTACTCGGCGGCCATGCGGAGGTAACGGTCCTGGAGCTCGTTCAGTTGCGCTTCGAGCCGCTGGACGGCGCTGTCGGGCGACTCGACGAGCGCCTCGGCAGCTCCGCCCGCGATCTCTTCCTCCGGCCCTACGATCTCGCCGTTTGTTTTCTTGTCTTTCATAGCGTTTGCCTAGCCGTAGCAAGCCCTGTGCCGTCTTCGTTCACGCGATTCCGTGCGCTGCAATGAAGGTAAGCATGTCCGCGATGACCTGCTCCGACTGCGGATCGTGCAGCAGCTCGTGAAACATCTCCGGGTACCACTGCACCGGCGCGGGTCCGCGCAGGCCGTCGGCGAAGGCCCGCGCGGCGTGGGCATCGACGATCCGATCCTCACCGCCCAGAAGAAACATCACCGGCGTATCGATGCGGTCGCCGTCCGCCAGCACGGCGCTTTGCGCCCACTGAATCTCTCGCCATCCGCCGGGGGTCGTCACCCCGTGCACCGCCCGATCGGATTCGTACGCCGCGTTGACGGCGGGGTCGCGGCTCAGCAGGGTTGCGTCAACACCGCCGGGAATGGGCAGCGTGGGCCACAGATCCGCGAGCAGCCTGCCGAGCGCCGTCTTCCAGATGGGGGGAGCCGTGGCGAGCGCGAGCCATGGGTTCACGACGAGTGCGACGACCACGGGATCGCTCGGCTGCGTTTCCAGGTATCGGAGTGCGACGAGTCCGCCGAACGAGTGCCCGATCAGCACGTGCGGCAGCTCCTTGCGGCGGCGCCGGATGGCACGGCGGAACGCCTGGAGATCCCCGAGCAATTGGCTGAACCGCGAGAGGTGCCCGCGACGCCCGCCGGAGCGCCCGTGGCCGCGCTGGTCGAGCAGGTACGCGGCGAATCCCGCGTCGGCGAACCGTTGCGCGAGGCTGGTCCAGCGACCCGCGTGGTCGCCCCATCCATGTAAGAAGAGGATCGCCGCCCGGGGAGAGGTGGGCTCCCAGAGATCGTACACCAGCTGCGTGCCGTCCGGCGCCGTGAGCGTGGGCATCAGCCGGACGACAACATTCGTCTCAAGAGGTCGAGGACCGCCTGCGCCGCCCGCTGGCGGATCTCATCGCGATCGCCCGGAAATACGCGCCGCACCGCGCGGGTCTCGGTGCGCACCCGCGCCGCGAGCCAGGTGGTGCCGACGGGCTTGTCCGCCGTCCCGCCGCCCGGACCGGCGATGCCCGTCACGGCGATGCTCGCATCCACGGCAAAGAGCCGCTGCGCGCCTTCCGCCATCGCGCGCACGGTCTCCTCCGATACGGCGCCGTGCGCCTCGATCGTGGCGAGCGGAACATGGAGCGCGGCGGTCTTGATGACGTCGGCATAGGCGACGAGGCCGCCGATGAACGTGTCCGAGGCGCCGGGCACCGCCGTGATCCGCGCGCTCACGAGCCCGCCCGTGCACGACTCCGCCATCCCCAGGCGGTGACGTCCCCGGCGCAGCCGCTCGAGCACGACCGCGGCAAGGTCGGCGTCGTCGTCGCCGTAGTAGTGATCCCCCGCGAGCTCCGCGAGACGGCGCGCCGCGTCGCCGAGGCGGGCATCGGCCTCCGCAGGATCCATCTCCCACGCCGTCAGGCGCAGATCGACCCCCGAGACCGCCGGCAGGTACGCGAGGGTGAGCGGAGCGATCGTGGGCTCGAACGCGCCGATTCGCTCGGCGAGCGCCGATTCCGGCACGCCGGTGGTGCGGACCGTCCGCGAGCGGACGACCCGCAGGGTGGGGCCCCCGCGCTCGAGCAGGCGCGGCAACACCTCATCGACCACGAGGCCGCGCATCTCGCGCGGCACACCGGGGAGAAGCACCGCGACACGCCCCTCCCGGTCTTCGATCCAGAGCCCGGGGGCGGTGCCGCGCGGGTTGGGCAGCACCGTCGCCCCTTCGGGCACCTCGGCCTGGCTGCGGTTCACGGCGGGCATCGCGCGGCCCAGCCGCCGGAAGCGGGCCTCGAGCGCGCCGAGCAGCGCATCGTCGAGACGGAGCGGACGACTGAACAGCTCCGCGACGACCGCCTTGGTCATGTCGTCCCGCGTGGGTCCGAGGCCACCCGTGGTGATCACGAATCCCGTCCGCTCGAGGGCTGCCGTGACCGCCGCGCGGATCGCCTCCGGGCGGTCGGCGATCGTCGTGCGCCGGGTGACCTCCGCGCCGACCGCGGCGAGCGCCCGCCCCAGCTCGGCGCCGTTCGTGTCGGTGGCCTGGCCCAGCAGGAGTTCCGTGCCGATGGTGACGATTTCGAGCTTCATCAGCGGTTCCGCGACAGACGCAGCACGTCGCGGTAGCGATACAAATAGACGATCAGCGAATACACCGTGAGCAGGATCGCGCCGGCGAGCGTCAGCGCCACGACCGCGCCGTGGAACTGGTCCCAGAAGTTGCGAAACCAATCCGCCACGGGGTGGACGGCGATCGCGTCCTTCCAGGCGAACCAGAACAGGGTGGCCCCGATGAACACGTTCTGCACGACGGCCTTCAGCTTGCCGGCCCCGATCGCCGCGATCACCACGCCGCGGCGCTGCGCAAAGAAGCGAAACGCCGTGATGAGGAGCTCGCGACCGACGAGCAGCAGCGCCACCCACACCGGGAAACTCCCCCACCACGGGATGCGGTAGTCGACCAGGATCGTGGGATGCCGGGTCAGCCAGAAGATCGGAATCAGGGTGGCGAACAGCAGCAGCTTGTCGGCAATGGGGTCGAGCAGCTTCCCCAGGTCACTCACCTGCTGATACCGGCGGGCCAGGTACCCGTCAACCACGTCCGAGGTCGCGGCGGCGAGGAATATCAGGAACGCGATCACCTTGGGCCAGTACCCTTGAATGAACGGCAGCAGGGCGATGACCGGCGTGAGGCAGATGCGGGCGAGGGTGAGAATGTTGGGAAGGTTCCACTTCATGGCACGCCTGCTAGCTCAGCGTTTTCAGTACCAGCTTGCTCACCGTCTTGAGCGTGTCGAACACGCCGTCTCCGCGTACCGCCACCCCCTCCACGTACGAGGCACGGCCAATCCATTGGCCGTCGATCTTTTCGACCAGGTATTCTCCGGGGTGGCCGGGATCCGGCACGACCTTCTGCTGCGCCGGATCTTCAATCGGCCAGCCCGGGTTGAGCGAAGCCTGCAGATCCTTCACGGGGGCGGCGTTCGGCAAATCCCGCTTGTTGTATTGGATCACGAACGGGATCTTCGTCAGGTCATAGCCGTACTCGGTCATGTTGTCGTAGAGATTCTGCATCGACTCCACGTTCGCCTCCATACGCTCGATCTGGCTGTCGGCGACGAAGACCAGGCCATCCACACCCTTGAGGATGAGCTTGCGGCTCGCGTTGTAGTACACCTGTCCCGGCACCGTGTAGAGGTGGAAGCGCGTCTTGAATCCGCGGATGGTGCCGAGATCGACCGGGAGAAAGTCGAAGAACAGCGTGCGCTCGGTCTCGGTGGCAAGGGAGATCATCTTACCCCGCGTGTTGGGCGAGACCTTGGTGTAGATGTGCTCCAGGTTGGTGGTCTTGCCGCCCAACCCGGGGCCGTAGTAGACGAGCTTGCAGTTGATCTCGCGGGACGCGTAGTTGATCATCGACATGGGCGCGCCGCCTCAACCGAAGAGCTTGTCAATTTCGTCTTCCGCTCCCTCGAGTAATCCCTTCTGTGGGGCGTCGGGACCCGCGCCCACGCGATTGAACATGTCGTCGAACACCTTGTTCAACAGCTCCACCGCACCCTTCCCCTTGAGCTTCACGAGACCCAGCGTGGTACGCTGATCGAAGAGCACGACGAGAATCACGCGCTTCGCCACATCGGCGAGGTACATCGATTCCTTCTCGCCCTGATGGACCAGCGAGGCGAACTCGTCCTCCCCGATCATCTTCGCGAGCTGGTCGTTGGCGCTGAAATCGGCCGCCGTGAGCGATGCGAATGCGGTGGAATCGAACTGCGGAGGATCGCCGACAGTGGCGACGAGCTGACCGGTGCGGTCGACGAGCAACGCGCAGCGGGCGTTCGCGTCGCGGAGGAACGTTTGCAGGAGTTGCTGGATCAGTTTGAAGTCGTTCTCAGAGAACGACCAGCTCGCCGCACCCGCCATGCCAACCCCTCGGTCACTCGGCTTCGGACATGTCCCGCCGCGCTTCGAGCGCCTGCGCGATCGTCACGCCGTCGGCGTACTCCAAATCGCCACCCACCGGCAGCCCCCGCGCAATGCGGGTGACGCGAACCCCGGTCGGCTTCAACATCTGTTGCAGGTACGTCGCGGTGACTTCCCCTTCCATGGAGGGGTTCGTCGCGATGATGACCTCCCGCACACCCGATCCGTTGCCCGCGCGCTCGATCAAACGATCGAGGCGCAGCGCTTCCGGGCCGATCCCATCGAGCGGGCTCAGGCGGCCGCCCAGTACGTGGTAATGACCCCGAAACCGGCCGGCGCGCTCAATCGCCCCGACGTCGGAGGCCTCTTCCACGACGCACAGCACCGTCGCATCCCGTCGCGGATCAGCGCAGATCGCGCAGGGGTCCTCATCGGTCAGGTTGCCGCAGATCCGGCACGCCGTCACCCGGTCCCGCACCCGGCGGAGCGCTTCAGCGAGGCGCCCGGCCGCCTCCGGCGGCTGCTTCAACAGGTGGAACGTGAGACGCTGTGCGGTCTTCCGTCCGATCCCGGGGAGCTTGGCCAGCTCTGCCACGAGATCTTCGATAGCCGACACGGCGAACTACAGCGGCAATTGGAACGGAAACGGCAGGCCCGACGCGAGCTTGCGGACCTCCGCCTGGTAGAGCTCGGCGGCGCGCTTTTGCGCCTCGGCCACCGCGGCAAGAACGAGATCTTCGAGCATCTCGATGTCGCCCTGGCTCACCGCCTGGGGATCGATCTTGATTGCGCGGATCTGCCCGCGGCCATCGGCCGTCGCCTGGACGATCCCCCCGCCCGCCGAGCATGTAACAGTCTGCTGCGCAAGCTGGGACTGGATCTCAGACAACCGCCACTGCATCTGCTGTCCCAGCTGGAGCAGGTTAGATAAATCCGCCATGTGTCGGAAGTTAGCGCCGAAGGCAACGGGTGGCAAGCTATTCCAGAAGCTCGAGATCGAGCGCCTCTGCGGCGGCATCGAGCTTCGCATCCCCGGCCCGCAGCCGCGTGAGCCGATCCGCACGGGCGCTCTCCTCGGTGAGCCGGGGCGGGCGTGGCGAAGTCGCGGGAGCCGAGGTCGCGAGGACGACCCGGACCGACTCGGTCAGGTAGCGCCCGACGATCTGCCCCAGCGTGTCGCGCTGCCGCTCCAGCCCTTCGGCATGCACGGAGTTGGCCTCCACCATGCGAATCGTCACGGACTTCCCGTCGACCCCAACGACCTCAGCCGCGGCCACCAACGTTCCCAACAACTGACTCTTGGCCCGGGCGTCAGCGACGATCTGCGGCCAGAGGCTGCGGATGCGGCCGAGGGTGAGGGGACCTGTCTCGGGGACGGGGGAAGGGGGAAGGGGGACGGGTGCTGCCGCGGTACGCGGCGCGGAGTCGCGCAGGGTGGGCGGTGTCTCCCCCTTCCCGCTTCCCCCTTCGCCCTTCCCTCCCAACGCCCGGATTACGTCTTCGATCTCTACCGTCCGGCTCATCAGCGCCCAGCGCAGCAGCAGCAGCTCAACCGCGAGCTGCGCATTGCCGCTGGCCCGGATCTGCCCCCCCGTCTCGCTCAACAGGGCGAGCAGCCGGACGACGTCGCCCGACGGCAGTTGTGGCGCGTAGCGCCGGATCAGGGCATCCGACCCTTCGGTGAAGCCCGATGGCGCGCCCCCGAGACCCACGAGCAGGACCGCCCGCAGCACGTCGCCGGCGCCGCTCACGAACTCGCCCAGGTCGGCCCCCGCTTCGACGAGGCGCTCCACCAGGGGAAACACCCCCGCGGCATCGCGGTCGGCGACGATGCGGAGCATCTCGCCGTACAGGTCATCGGCGATCAGGCCGAAGACATCCCGCACGCGCTCGGCCGTGACCGGCCCCTCGCCAAACGAGAGCACCTGATCGAGCAGCGAGAGCGCGTCGCGCATGCCGCCATCGGCGCGCTTGGCGATCAGCCGCAGCGCGTCTGCATCCGCCGCCAGCCCCTCGGCCGCGATTACCTGCTCGAGCCGGTGAACGATCGCCTGGGGTCCGATGCGCCGGAAATCGAAGCGCTGCAGGCGCGAGAGGATGGGGGCGGCGTTCTGCGCGATCTTCTGCGGCTCGGTCGTCGCGAACACGAACACGACGCGCGGCGGCGGCTCCTCGAGAATCTTGAGCAGCGCGTTCCACGCCTCGCGCGTGAGCATGTGCGCCTCGTCCACGATATAGACCTTCGACCGCGCCTCGGTGCTGGCGGCGTACATGGCCCGTTCTCGAAGATCGCGGGCATCGTCGACGCCGCGGTTCGACGCCGCGTCGAGCTCGACGACGTCCAGGTTTGCGGCGCCGGTCCAGATGCGCGTGCAGGAGTCGCACGCCCCGCAGGGCTCGCCCGCGGCCGCGCTCTCGGGTCGCTCGCAGTTCAGCGCCATGGCGAGGATGCGCGCCGCTGTGGTTTTGCCGACGCCTCGAGGACCGGCGAACAGGTATCCATGCGCCACCCGGCGCTGCGCCACCGCACCGTGCAAGGCCGCGGCCACGTGGTCCTGCACGAGGAGATCGGCGAATTGCTTGGGACGGTACTTGCGGGCGAGGGCAATCATTTCGAAGGCGGAATGTGGATTGCGCAGTTCGGAATGTACGGATTGGCGTCGGGCGGCACGACCTCATACTGCGATTCCGCGTTCCGCATTTCGCATTCCGCATTGAAAAGGAATGCCCCAGGCACCCCGCAGCGTAATCCTGCCTCGCTAAGCGCTGCTCCCTGCGGGGGCCTGACGCGGTTCACGAGCGGAAGACCTGCGGACCTGGGGCACCGGAAACATACCGCCGCTCCCCGGGTGTGCCAAGATGGGCGGAATCAGCGCAACGCGGCGGTCATGATGTCCGCCGCGCGCGCGACCTCGTCCGGCCCGACGTCGAGGTGCGTCACGGCGCGCAGCCGCCGCGCGCCGAACGGGACGACCAGCACACCCGCCCGCGCGAGCGCCGCCACCACCTCGGTCGCCGTGTCGCGCTCGCGGGTCAAGTCCAGCATCACGATGTTCGTCTCCGGCGGGAGCGCGCGCAACGCGGGACAGTGCGCCAGCCGGTCCGCCAGGGCGCGGGCGTTCTCGTGGTCCTGCGCGATGCGGACGAGGTTGTGATCCAGGGCCCAGAG
>JBGPIJ010000108.1:0-9149 GCA_041484865.1 Gemmatimonadota bacterium | reverse complement strand
CGTGGGCGAACGCGTTCCGGCCCACGATGGCTTTGTTCGGCTGGGGGAAGTTTCCGATCACGTGCGACAGGAGCTGGCTCGTGCGGAAGATCTCGCGCGTGTTGATGGCGCTGCGGAACGACACGGCCTGCGGCCGTACGTGCGCCGCCATGACGATCTCTTCAAGCGCCGCGTTGCCCGCGCGCTCGCCGATGCCGTTCACGGTGCACTCGACCTGGCCCGCGCCGGCTTCGATCGCGGCCAGAGTGTTCGCCACCGCCAATCCCAGGTCATTGTGGCAGTGCGCGCTGAAGACGACACGATCGCTGTTCGGCACCCGCTCCCGTACCGTCTTGAACATCCCCGCGTACTCCGCCGGCAACGCGTAGCCGACGGTGTCGGGGAGGTTGATGGTCGTCGCGCCCTCGTCGATCGCCGCCTCGACGACGCGGCACAGGAACTCGAGATCGCTGCGGCTCGCGTCTTCCGCCGAGAATTCCACGTCGTCCGTGAACTGGCGGGCTCGCTTGACGGACGCCCGCGCACGTTCGAGGCACTCGTCCGGCGTGATCCGCAGCTTGTGCTGGAGGTGGATCTCGGAGGTTGCGATGAAGACGTGGATCCGCGGGCGTTCCGCCGGACGGAGCGCCTCGCCCGCAAGATCGATGTCGCGCTCGTGACAGCGGGCGAGGCCGGCGATCACGGGCCGCCGCACCTCCTCAGCCACCCCGCGGACCCCGCGGAAGTCGCCGTCCGAAGCCGCCGGGAACCCGGTTTCGATGACGTCGACACCGAGCACGTCGAGTTGGCGTGCCAGCCGCAGCTTCTCCTCGGGCGTCATGGAGTTGCCGGGGGCTTGCTCGCCGTCCCGCAAGGTCGTGTCGAAAATGACGACGTCTCGTTCCATTGGAATGCTCCTCGTGCCGGCCGATCCGGCTCCTTGACGAAAAAACGCCGCGGCTCGTTGGGGTCCGCGGCGTTGGGACTTTGCGCTGCTACTTCGCTTAGCGACTCATGCTCTTCCGTCGCGCGCGCCGCGAACCGCCTGCTGGGGGGTAAGCCCCAGCAGCAGGGTAAGCAGCAGGACGCTGAAGACCACGAGTGGCATCATATCAGTTCGACGCTCAGGTTATGCAACGGCCGATCGGGTGTCAACCAATTATAGTGGGTAGGTGTTGCCCACCCAAATAGGTAGCGGCTCGTGATACCTCCCCTTCGTATGTTACCGCCCGATCCCTTGAGCCTGCCCTGGGCGGCGTTGCCCCGGGGCTTTTTGTTTTTCCGGAGCACATGAACACCAACGTCACAGTCCGCGTCCCGGGATCGACCGCCAACCTCGGCTCGGGATTCGATTGCGTCGGCCTTGCGGTGGACCGCTGGTTCCGGGTCAACGTGCGCCGCGACGACACGCTGCGCGAACGCGTCCGGATCAGCCGCGCGGGCGCGTTGGCCGGCCTCGACATCCCGCCCCACAAGGATCTCCTCTATCTTGGGTTCCAGCGTGCCTGTGAGGCCGCCGGCCGTGAGCCGCCGGGAGGCATCGCCATGGAGGCGAACTCGGACCTTCCGGTCGCGCGCGGGCTCGGCTCCTCCGCGGCCGCCGTGGTAGCGGGCGCCGTGGCCGCGCGGGCGCTGTGTGATCTGTCGCTCGACGAGCGCGCGCTCGTCACGCTGTGCGCCGACGTCGAGGGGCATGCGGACAACGTCGCGGCATCGGTCGCCGGGGGAGCGGTCCTCGTGCTCCGGGCGCCCGCGGGTTCGTGGCTGATCACCCCGATCGAGGTACATCCGTCGCTGGCGCTCATCTTCGCGGTCCCCGATTTCATGGTTTCGACGGAGCGGGCGCGCGCCGTGCTGCCGCACTCCGTCTCGCATCATACGGCGGTCGTCGCGGCGGCGCGGAGCGCGGCCCTGCTGCACGGGCTCACGCTGGGGGACCACGCCCTCCTCGCCGCGGGGATGGACGACGTGCTGCACGTCCCGCACCGCCGAGGGCTGGTGCGCGGATACAATGAGGTCACGGCGGCGGCCTGCGCGGCCGGCGCCATCGGGGCCACGCTCTCGGGCTCGGGCCCGACGCTCGTCGCCATCGGCCCGACGGAAGTGGCGGCGACGGTCGAGAGCGCCATGGCGGCGGCGTGGCGCGCCTGTGGCGTGGGCGTCGAGACGTTTCGGATGACCCGGCCCGCGGGCCGTTACGAGGTGCGGTGATGCCCCGCCCCTCTGCCGTGCCGCAGATCCACAAGTTCGGCGGCGCGTCGCTCGCGGACGGGCCCGGGATCGCCCGCGCGGTGTCGATCATCCAGGCGCAGCGGCCCGCGCGGCTCGTCGTGGTCGTATCGGCGCTCGCCGGGGTGACGGATGCGCTGCTCGAGATCGCCTCCCAGGCGGTGCGCGGCGAAGCCGACGCGGTGCGCGTCGGCGCCGCGGCCCTGCGGGAGCGACACGCCGAAGCGGCCAGAGCGGTGGTCCAGACCACGCAGCGCCGCAAGGAAATCCTGAGCCTGATCGATCGGACGTTCGCCGAGCTCGAGCAGATCGCGGCCGGGCTCGTCATCGTGCGGGAGCTGACGCCGCGCACGAGCGACTACCTGGTGGCGCGCGGCGAGCGACTGAGCGCGGCGCTGCTCAGCGCGGCACTGGAAGAGGCGGGATGCGCGGTCGCCCTCGTGGACGCGCTCGACGTCGTCAAGTCCGATGCCCGCTTCGGCCACGCCTCCCCGAACCTGGCCCTCACCGATCGCGCGGCGCGGAATGTGCTCGCCCCGTTGCTCGCGCGCGGCGTCATCCCCGTCGTGCCGGGCTTCATCGCCGCCACCCCGGACGGCCAGCTGGCAACGCTCGGGCGCGGCGGGTCGGACCTCACGGCGACGCTGCTCGGCCGCGCCCTCGGGGCGCGCGAAGTGACGCTGTGGAAGGACGTGCCGGGTCTGCTCACCGCGGACCCGAGGGTGGTACCCGACGCGCGCGTGATCCCGCAGCTGCACCAGCGGGAAGCGGCCGAGCTCGCCTACTACGGCGCCAAGGTGCTGCATCCCCGTGCCCTGATCCCCGTCGCGGGACGGAGCCTCGCGATCCGCATCCGGCCGTTCGCCGACGCGGGCGCGCGCGGCACCGAGATCTCTCGCCGCCGCACGCTCCGCTCGCATCCCGTGAAGGCGCTCTCGGCGGTGAGCGGTCAGGCGCTGATCACGGTGACCGGAAACGGGATGCTGGGGATCCCGGGCATCGCGGCGCGCACGTTTGCCGCCGTCCAGCAGCAGGACGTGTCGATCTCACTCATCAGTCAGGCATCGTCCGAGCATTCGATCTGTTTCAGTGTGCCCGAGGCGAGCGCCGAGCGCGCGCGGGCGGGCCTCGTGAGCGCGTTTCGCGAGGAGATTCGCCGCCGCGAAATCGACGGAGTCGAAGTGCAGCGCGGCGTCGCGACGTTCGCGGTCGTGGGACTCGGCATGGCCGGCACGCCGGGGATCGCGGCGCGGACCTTTTCCGCCCTCGCGGCCGGCAAGATCAACGTCATCGCGATCGCCCAAGGCTCGTCCGAGCTGAACCTCTCCGTCGTGGTCGAAGCCCGCGAGGTGGTGCGGGCGCAGCGGCTGGTGCACGCCGCCTTCCAGCTCGACAAACTGGGCGGGGGCGCCGTGACGCACTCCGAGCGCACCGACGTCGTGCTGCTGGGGTTCGGCCAGATCGGCCGGGTGCTGGCCGCGATGATCGCGAAGCTGCGCCGCGCCGCGGCTCAGGTGAAGATCGTCGGCGTTATCGACCGCTCCGGCTTCGTGTTCGACGCGCGTGGGCTTTCCCCGCGGCGTCTCTCGAGCCTCGCGGCGACGAAGAACAAAGGGGTGTCCCTCGCCAGAGCCCCGGGCGGGCGCCGCGGGAGCGCGGACGAAGCCGTCGACTTCATGGCGCGGCACGCGCTCTCGAATCCCGTGCTCGTGGACGTGACGGCGGACGATACGAGCGGGACGCTCAAGCGCGGACTCGCATCGGGGATGCACCTCGTGCTCGCCAACAAGCGGCCGCTGACGGCGCACCGCAAACTGTACGACGAGCTGACCGCGCTCGCCGCGCAGCACTCGCGGCGCATGCTGCACGAGACGACCGTCGGCGCCGGACTGCCGATCATCGACACCTACTACAAACTGGTCGAGTCTGGAGATCGCGTCTCCAAGATCGAGGGATGCCCCTCGGGCACCCTCGGCTACCTGTTCGGGGAGTTGGGCCGCGGGCGCCGCTTCTCCGAGGCGCTGCGGCGCGCGATCGCCAAAGGGTATCCCGAGCCCGACCCGCGGGAGGACCTTTCCGGCACGGACGTCGCCCGCAAGGCGCTGATCCTCGGCCGGCTGCTCGGGTTTCCGGGGGAGATGGGCGATATCGAGATAGAGTCGCTCGTGCCGGCGGCGGCGAAGCAGCTGGAACCGAAGGAGTTCTTGCAGCACCTCGAGGAGTACGACGACGCGTGGCAGCGGCGGGTGGAGGAGGCGCGCGCCAAAGGCGGCGTGCTCCGCTATCGCTGCACGGTCACGCCGCGGCGCATCCGGGTCGGACTCGTCGTGGTGAACGCGGGCAGCTCGCTCGCGTCGCTGAACGGAACCGACAATCAGTTCATCTTCACGACGCGGCGCTACAAGACGAACCCGCTCGTGATCACGGGTCCGGGGGCGGGCCCCGCGGTCACGGCTGGGGGAATCCTGAACGACGTGCTGAAGCTCGCCGCCACATGACGGTGCGCGAGACCCGGGGCCACGCGGCGGCGGCCGCCGCAGCGCCGTCGAGCCTGCAACGCTGCGGCCAATGCGGCCACGAGCTCGCCGAGTCCGACGCGGCCCAGGTGTGCCCTCGCTGCGGCGGTCTGCTCGAGCTGCGCCACGCGCCCCCTCCGGTCACGGGCGCGGCGCTGCGCGCCCTGTTCGATGCCCGCTGCGGCAGCCGCCGCGGCGTGTTCACGTCCGGGGTGTGGCAGTTTCGCGAGCTGGTGTTGCCGAGCGCCGGCGACGCCGACGTGCTGAGCTATCCCGAAGGCCACACGCCGCTGCTCGAGCGCGCGAGCGTGTCCGCGTGGACCGGATCGCCCGCGCTCGTGCTCAAGCACGAGGGCCACAATCCCACCGGCTCGTTCAAGGATCGCGGCATGACGGTGGGCGTGACGCACGCGCGCCGCATTCGTGCGACGGCGGTCTCCTGCGCGTCCACCGGGAACACCGGCGCGTCGCTCGCAGCGTACGCCGCGCTCGCGGGTCTTCCGGCCATCGTCCTCGTGCCCCGCGGGCAGGTCGCCTTGGGAAAGCTCACGCAGCTGATCGCCTACGGCGCCCGCACGCTGGTTGTGAACGGGGATTTCGACGCCTGTCTCGATCTGGCGCGCGCCGCGAGCGAGCACCTCGGCGTCCACCTCTTGAACTCGGTGAACCCGTTCCGGCTGGAGGGACAGAAGACGATCGTGCTCGAGTTGCTGCAGCAGCTCGACTGGGAGCCGCCCGATTGGATCGTGGTCCCCGCCGGAAACCTCGGCAACACGGCGGCGTTCGGGAAAGCGTTGGGCGAAGCCCGGGAGTGGGGACTGATCCGGCGGCTGCCACGGATCGCCGCGGTTCAGGCCGCAGGAGCGGCGCCGTTCGCGCGCAGCTTCGACGAGGGATTCGCGCACCGGCATCGCGTAGAAGCGCACACCGTCGCGAGCGCGATCCGCATCGGCAATCCGGCGTCCTACGATCGTGCCGTGAGCGCGATACGCGAGACCAACGGCTTCGTCACCGCCGTGAGCGATGACGAGATCCTCGAGGCGAAGGCGATCGTCGACGCTTCCGGCGTCGGCTGCGAGCCGGCGAGCGCGGCCAGCGTTGCGGGTGCGCAACAATTGATTCGCAAGGGAGTCATTCGACGCAGTGATCGGGTCGTCGCGGTTCTCACGGGCCACATTCTCAAAGATCCGGACGCGATCACCCGCTACCACCAAACCGCGTCTCCGAAGGCCAATCCACCCATCGAGATCGAGGCGCGCCTGGAGGAGATCGAGCGGGTGCTGAAGATCGGCGCGTGACTATCCCACGGCCGGGAAAGATCATCGGCGTCGGACGAAACTACGTCGAGCATGCCGCTGAGCTCGGGAACCCTGTCCCCAAACAACCCTTGCTGTTCCTCAAGCCCCCGTCCTCGGTAATCGGCGACGGCGAGGCGATCGTGCTGCCGCCCGAATCGACGCAGGTCGAGCACGAGAGCGAGATCGGCGTGGTCATTGGCCGCCGGCTGCGCCGCGCCAGCGAAGCCGAGGCGGGCGCGGCGATCGCCGGGATCACCTGCGTCAACGACGTCACCGCACGGGACTTGCAGCGGAGCGACGAGCAGTGGACCCGTGCCAAGGGCTTCGACACGTTCTGCTGCGTGGGCCCCCGGGTGGTGGCGATGGCTCCCGCCCGGTTCGCGGAGCTCGAGGTGCGGTGCCGGGTGAACGGCGCCGAGCGCCAGCACGGGCGCGCCCGCGACATGGTCTTCGGCATCGCGGCGCTCGTGGCCTACGTGTCCCAGGTCATGACGCTCGAGCCGGGTGACTTGATCGCGACCGGCACGCCGGCGGGTGTCGGCCCGCTCACCGCGGGTGACGTGGTCGAGGTCGAGATCGGAGGCGTGGGGGTACTACGCAATCCGGTCGTCCGAGAAAAATGAGATCGGAGCGCCGGCGCCCGATCTCTTACCGGGCGCGCCAAATTGAGCGAACTTTTACACGCCCTTGTCGCGACGCTTAACCTGTGGGGGATGCGATGCATGCGGTGATTCGACGCTACCGGGTGCGCCTCGGTACGATGGAGCAGGCGACTCGCTACGCGGAGAAATGGTTTTTGCCGCGGGTCCGCGAGATCCCGGGTTTCCGGGCCTACTATCTGATGGCCGAGGGCAGCAACCTTGCGGCGCTAGGATTGTTCGAGACGGCCGAAGCGGCCCTCGCCGCCAACCAGCTCGCCGCGCAATGGTTTCACGGCGAATGGGGATCGTTCCGCCCCTTGCCACCCGAGGTGATCTCGGGTGAAGTGCTGACGGAGGCTGTGGCAAACGGCCGCGGGCTCCCGGATCGCAGGGTGCTGCGCGATCGGCGCGGCGGAGGCGAGCCCGGATCCGCGTACCCCAGCGGGGTCGATCGCCGGCGCGGCGATCGCCGCGCCGAAAGTGCGCGGCTGCTCGAGTGGCGGGCCGCGGGCTGACGACGTGGGGTGACTGACCCCGGGGCACCACCCGGGGTCGACGCCACCTAGCTCCGCAGCAACCCTTTCGCCGCCAGCAGCTCCGCATTGAGGATCGCCGCGCCCGCGGCGCCTCGGATCGTGTTGTGGCTCAAGGCCACGAAGCGGTAGTCCAGCACCCCGTCGGGAAACAACCGGCCCACCGTCACGGTCATACCGTGGCCGGCATCGCGATCGAGTCGCGGCTGCGGTCGGTCGGGCTCGTCGCGGACGACGATCGGGCGCTCGGGCGCGCTGTGCAGCTTGAGCGCCTGCGGCACGCCGCTGAACGTCGCCAACGCCTCACGCACGTCGCCCGAAGCGGCCTTCTTGCCGAGCTTGACGCGGATCGCGGCGATGTGTCCGTCTTGCACGTTCACCCGATGGACCTGCGCGCTCACCGGAAACGGAGCCGGCTCGAACGCTCCGTCCTTGAGACGGCCGAGAATCTTCTGCGTCTCGCGCTCGATCTTCTCCTCTTCGCTCGCGATGAACGGCACGACGTTGTCGATGATGTCCATCGCGGGCACGCCCGGGTAGCCCGCACCCGAGATCGCCTGAAGCGTCGTGACGATCACCGCTTCGACCCCGAAGCGCCGATGGAGCGGCGCGAGCGCCAGAGCGATCCCGATCGCCGAGCAATTCGGGTTCGTGACGATGTACCCCTTGCCGCTGCGGCGGCCCAGCACCTCGATGTGCTCGGCGTTGACTTCGGGAACGAGCAGCGGGACGCTCGCGTCCATCCGGTAGGAGGAGGAGTTGCTGATGACGGCGTAGCCGGCCTCCGCGAAGCAGCCTTCGGCCTCCCGCGCCGCCTCCGCCGGCAAACTCGAGAACACGACGTCGCAATCGAGCGGCGGGCGCACCGGCAGCACCGGCAGCGTGCGCACTCCGCGCGGCATGTCGCCCGGAAGGCGCCAGGTGCACGCCTCCGCGTATGGCTTCCCGATCGAGCGATCCGAGGCCGCGAGCGCTGTGACGGTGAACTGGGGATGACCCTCGAGCAGCTGCACGAACCGTTGCCCCACGGTTCCCGTGGCGCCGAGGATGCCCACTCTGATCGGCTTCGTCATACGGGTAGCTCCTGACGCGGCGCCAACGCCGCGAACGCTTCCACCATGCGGCGCACGCCTTCGGTGAGCGCACGCTGGTCCGCGCAGAACGACACGCGCACGAATCCTTCCCCTTCCGAGCCGAACGAGGCGCCCGGGACCGTGATCACCCCGCGTTGCAGCAGCGCTTCGGCGACCGCGAGCGACGTCCCGTACTTCGCGACCGGGAGCATCGCGTAAAACGCGCCGTCGGGGACGACGGCCGGGAGCCCAAGCGTCCGCGCGAACAATTCGAACAGGTGGTCGCGACGGTCGAGAAAGGTGAGGCGCATCTGCGCGCGCCAGCTCTCCGCTTCGACCGACCACGCCGCGAGCCCGGCCTTCTGCGAGATCGTGCTCGCGCACGTCGTGACGTATCCGTGCAGGACGAGGGCGTTGCGGACGATGTCCGCCGGCCCACACAGCCAGCCGAGACGCCAGCCGGGCATGCTCATCCCCTTCGACAGCCCGCTCACGACGACCGTGTCCGGATAGTAATCCGAGATGGACGGCGGGCGCGCGTCGCCGTAGTAGAGGTCGCGGTAGATCTCGTCGCTCACGACCGTCACGCCCGTGCCGTTGAGGGCGGCGGCCATCGCCTCGAGGTCCTGCGCGCGAAGCGTGCGCCCGGTGGGATTCGACGGGCTGATGCACACGACGACCTTGGTGCGCGGCGAAAGCTGCCGGCGAAACTCTTCGGGATCGAAAGCGAAGTCCCGCGCCGCGGGCAGCCGGTAGAACGCCGTCCGGCCCCCCGCCATCGCCACGATCGCGGGATAGGCCACGAATCCCGGATTGGGGAGCAGTACTTCGTCGCCGTCATCCACCAGCGTCATCAGCGCGAGGTAGAGCGCCTCCTGCG
>JBGPIJ010000107.1:0-9165 GCA_041484865.1 Gemmatimonadota bacterium | reverse complement strand
CTCGTAGAAGCGCGCCAGCAAATCAACGAGCGTCGTCTTGCCCGCGCCCGACGGCCCCACCACGGCGACGATGTCCCCCCGCTGCACCGAGAGCTCGATGTTCTGAAGCACCGGGCCCTGGCCGTTATAGGAGAACGACACGCCGCGGTACTCGATCCGGTGCTCGAACCGGGCGGGCACCTCGCCCGGCCGGTCGCCCTCACCGGAGGGAAGCTCCAGTATCTCGAACACCCGATCCGCGGCGGCGAGCGCGCCGGCCATGATCGTCGGATAGTTCGCCACCGCTTTCACGGGCGACATCAGGCGCAGCGCCACGGCCACGAACGCGACAAGCGCCTCGGGACGCAGCCCCCCGTTCGGACCGAGCGCGAGCTCCGTGCCGATGGAGAAAATCGCCACCACCACGATCCCGGCAAACACTTCGCTCACGGGGCTTGCCGCCAGCCCGTAGCGCTGGGCGCGCAGCACGCCCTTGCGGCAGCGGTCGGCGAGGCGCCGGAACCGCTCCGACTCGAACGACTCCGCCACGTACGCGCGCACCAGCTTGATCGAGGAAACAAGCTCGCTCACGAGGCTCGTGAGCTCGCCGCGCTCGTCCGCCAGCTCCCGCGAGCGGCGCCGCACCTTGCGCACCAGCGGCCGCACGATCACGGCGAGCAGCGGCGCCGATACGAGGGCGATCAGCGTCAGACGCCAGGAGAGCCCGAGCAGGATGGCCACGTACACGAGCATGAGGCTCACGTTCTGGAGCAGCGACGCGAGCGCGGCCGTCACGGCCAGCTTCACTTGATCGGTGTCGCTGATGAGGCGGGACAACACCTGTCCCCCGCGGGTCCGCTGGAAATAGGCGAGCGGCAGCATCTCCACGTGCTCGAACAGCCGGACGCGGAGATCCCGGACGATCCCTTCCTGAATCGCCACGCTCGTCACCGCGGCGCCGTAGGTCAGCGCGTTCTTCAGCACCAACGCCACCACGAGCACGACGACCACGTTCCGTAGCGCCGCCTGCGGCGAGCCGCCGGCCGCGAGCACCGGGCCGACCACCGCGCTCAAGATCCGCTCGATCGAGGAGTTGGAAGTGCCCGGGAGCGCCTGCTCTCCGAAGAGGGCGCGGAGGAACGGGATCAGGAGGACGAAGGTGGCGCCGTCCAACACCGAAGCCAGGAGCGTGGCGACGATGTTGATGGTGAAGAGCGACGAATAGGGGCGCAGCAAACGGAGCAGCCGGCGACCGCGGCTCATTCAGCGCCCTCCTCCCCTCGCCCCACCCCCACCGCCGCCGCGCGGGGTGAGCAGCGCCACGGGGAGAATCATTTCCTCGGGCGTCGCGCCGCCGTGGAGAAACGATCCGCGGTAGCGCGCCTGGTATTCGCGCAGCTTCGTCGGATAGACGAAGAAGCGATCGCCCGTCGCGAGCAGGAGCCGCACACCGAGGCTCATCGGGGGCAGTCCGAAGGAGCGGAGATCGGCGACCGCGATCGCGGCCTCCGAGTCCTCGACCCGCAGGTCCTCGCCGAACTTGTAGCGCAGGTTGGGTGTGGCGTCGCGCTTGGCGTACACCGTCGCGGGCGTGGTGCAGTGGATCGACCCGTGGTCGGTCGTGAGCAGCACCGAGACGCCGCGCCGCTCCGCCTCCTGTAGCGCCCCGAGCACGGGGGAGCGTTCGAACCATGTACGCGTCAGGCCGCGCAGCGCCGCGTCGTCCCGCGCGACCTCATACAGAATCGGGCTCTCCGAGCGGCCGTGGGTCAGCTGGTCGATGAAGTTGAACACCAGGGCCGTCACGCCATCCTGCGCGAGGTGGGCCGGCAGCCGGCGCAGGAGATCGGCGCCATCCACCGAGCTGAACAGCTTTTCGTAGCGTACCGGAACCGGCCGGCCCATCAGTTCGTGCAGCTGCTCGGTGAGCAGCTCGGCTTCGTGCGCGTTGAGGCTCGACTCGTCCGACGCGTGACCCCACCATTGCGGGTGCCGCGCCGCGATTTCCATCGGGAACAGCCCGCTGAAGATCGCGTTCCGCGAGAACGGCGTCGCGGTGGGGAGAATGCTGAAGTAGTGCGACACTTCCACCTCGAACAGGGGCACGAGGATGTCGCGCAGCACTTCCCACTGGTCCAGCCGCAGGCAGTCGATGACGAGCAGCAGCACGCGCCCATGAGACTTGAGCACCGGCACGAGGAACTCCGCCCCCACATCCACCGACAACGGCGGGCGGTCGCCCTCGGGATTCGCGAGCCAGCGCGGATAATGCCGCGCGATGTAGGTCGCGAAGTCCTTACGCAGACTCTGCTGGAGCGTGCGCAGCGCCTCGGACAATCCCGGTTCCTGCGCCTCGGCGAGCCGCACGTCCCATTGCACCAGCTCGCTCACAAGCTCGATCCATTCGCGCCAACCGAGCGCCTCCCGGCGGCGGCCTTCGAGATCGCGGAACCGGGCGACGAAGTCCCGGGCCAGGCGCTGCTGGCGGATGCGGTCGCCCTCGAGCAGCCGGGTGACGACCGAGAGGATCTGGCGCGGGTGCACGGGCTTGACCAAATAATCGGCCACGTCGAAGCCGATCGCGTCACGCAGCGTGCCGTCATCCTCGCTCTTCGTCACCATCACCACGGGCATCGTGGGATCGATGGCGCGGATCTCGGCCAACAGCTCGAGCCCCCGGCGGCCGGGCATCTGCTCGTCCAGCAGCACGACGCTGTACGGCTGGCGGCGCAGCAGCGCGAGCGCGTCGTCACCGTGCGCCGCCTGCTCGATCGCAAACCCTTGCTCTTCGAGGAACCGACGGTGGGCTACGAGACTTTCGATCTCGTCGTCGACCCAGAGAATGCTCTTGGGACGAGGCATCGAAGTAACCTAAACCCGACTGGCGAACGCAGGCAACGCAACGCTAACATTGGCCCTGTGTTGTGCGTCCTGCTCGTTCGCTTCAGCTCGATCGGCGACATCCTCCTCACCACGCCGCTGATCCGGGCGCTCGCCGCCCGCCATCCCGAGGCCAGACTCGTTTACGTCACGAAGCGCTCGATGGCTCCGCTCGTCGCGGACCACCCGGCGCTCGCGGAGGTCGTCGCCCTCGAACCGAACGAGGCGCTGGGTGCCTTCGCCCACCGGCTGCGGTTGCTGGCGCCCACGCATGGACTCGATCTCCACGGCAGTGTCCGCAGTGCAGTCCTGCGGTTGCTCGTCCGCAGCCATTGGACCGGGTACCGCAAGCGCAAGCTCGCCCGCTCGACCCTGATTTCTGTCGGCGTCGATCTGTACGGTCGCGCTGGACCCGTCGCCGAACGGTACTTCGAGGCGGCGCGGGCCCTCGACGTACGGCCCGACGGTCGGCCGGCCGAGTTCTTCCTGGGGACAGGGGCACGGGAGCGTGTGGGGGGGTGGCTCTCCGAGAAGGGGCTTGCGGATGTGCCGTTGGCCGCACTCGCGCCCGGGGCGGCGCACGCAACCAAGCGGTGGCCGGTGGCGCATTGGATCGCCCTGGCTGAGCGCCTGCGCCAGGGGGGCTACGTGCCGGTTGTCGTGGGGGGACCGGACGATCGCGGCGCGGCGCAACAGCTCACCGCGAGCGGCGCGGTCGAGAGCGGCGCGGGAGAGTTCTCGCTGCAGGAGACCGGCTCGCTGCTGGTGCGCGCCAAGGTGCTCGTCTCGGGGGATACGGGCGTCATGCACATGGCGACGGCCGTCGGGACCCCGGTCGTCGCGCTGTTCGGACCGACGGTCGAGCAGTTCGGCTTCTTTCCCTATCGCGCGCCCTCCGTCGTGCTCCAGCGCGACCTCGGGTGCCGCCCCTGCTCGGCGAGCGGCACGGTGACCTGCCCGCTCGGCCACCACCGGTGTCTCGTCGATCTGCCGCCGGCCCTCGTGGCCGAGGCCGTCGATCGCCTGGTCGCATGATTCAGGCGACGACGCCGAGCGAGGAGCGCCTGATCGAGCTGATCGCGGCGGCCGCCCGGGGGCCCAAGCGCGACGGGCTGTTCGCTCTCTGGCTGGTGCTGCGGGCGGCGGAGGGGCTGCTCGGCTCCGCGCCGGTGGGGAGCCGCAATCACCGCCGGCGGCTGCAGGCGCTCGAAGGCCGCATCGCGACGCTCGCGCTGCCGGCGCCATTACAACGGGCGCTCGCCGCCGCGCGCGCGCATCTCGAGCCCGCCACCCCCGAGGCGGGCGCGCTCGTGCTGTCCCAACTCGTGGCGCCGGCTCGCGACGTACTAGGCGGAGACGCGGCAGAAGCGATCATGCTGGCGGCCCGGCGCGCCCGTGATCACGGATAGGGTTGCGGGCCGGATGGCGCACTGGCATTTATGTAGGGTGAAAGAGCTTGGCGCCGGCCTCCTGCTTGCTCTCTCCGCGTGCCACACGGTGCGTCCCGTGCAGCCGGAGCTGCTCGCGTCACCGAGTCCTCCTCCTCAGGTATGGGTCATACTCCCCGATCATTCGACCGTCACGCTCTCGTCCCCGCACCTCAGTGGAGACACGGTCAGCGGTCTCGTAAACGGGATCGGCGAGCACTTCGCTCTTACGGAGATCAAGGGGCTTTCCGTTCAAAGGCCGGCGCCGCTCCGCACGCTCAGCCTCGCGACGGGCATCTGGCTGGCGTCAATCGGCGCCCTCGGGTTACTCGAGCACGTAATGACGAGACCAGCCAACCCGTGCTTTGGCTATGGCAGTTGTCAGCTCGGCCTCACGGAACCAACCCGCTGCTGCCCAGCCGGGCTCACCCCGTCCTGAGGGCGGCCTTCTCCAGCACCGTTACCACGCTTTTGCTGCGGCGATCTGCCCGTCCGTGACCACGCGCCGCGTCCCGAAGCCGGCCACGCTCGAATCCCTCGTCGACCGCGTGGACAAACAGCGCCCGGGCGAAGTCACGGGCGACACGATTCCCACCGGCTTCCCCTCGCTCGACAAGCTGCTCGGCGGTGGTGTGCGCCGGCGCGACGTGATCGCGCTCGGCGGGGACGTGGGCGCGGGCAAGTCGGCGCTCGCCCTCGGGGTCGCGCTGCGCGTAGCGCAGCAGGGCCAGGGCGTGGCCTACCTGTCGGGCGAGATGGACGAAGAGCGTTTGCTGGAGCGGGCCCTCGCCATCGAGGGCCGGGTGGCGATCGACGAGCTACGGAACGCCACGCTCAACGATCAGGGCCGCGCCGGTGTGGGCGCCGCCGTCGTGCGGCTCCGGGGTCTGCCGCTCGTCGTCGTCCCGCTCGCCGCACCGGACCTGGAGACGCTCGCCAAACGACTCAACGCGGTGCCCCAGCTCTCGCTCGTGTTGATCGACTACCTGCAGCTCGTGCCCGCGCCGCGCGGCGCCAGGCGTCAGACGCAGGACGAGGAAACCGCCGTCATCTTGCAGCGATTGAAGGCGCTCGCGCTCGAGCGGCAGGTCGCCGTGCTCCTCGTGGCGCAGCTCCCGCGCTTCGACGCCAAGCGCGAGAACGCGCGGCCCACGCTCGACGACTTCGGTCACCTCGGCGCCATCAAGCAGCACGCGGACGTCGTGCTCGCGATCTTTCGCGAGGAGATGTACAACCCGGGCGGCGGAGTGGATGGCGCCACGGAGCTGATCGTGGCGAAGAATCGCAACGGGCCGACGGGCTTCGCCGACCTCTACTTCTACCGGCGCTGGATGCGGTTCGAGGACATGCTCGACCCGGGCCGCTGAGCCTTCGTGGAATCCTGCGGGAGCTCGGCCCCCACGATCGTGTAGCGCGTGGCCCGGCCTCCTTGATCGGCCGTCAACATGATCCACAGGGGCCGCCGCCCCTTCTCCGCGTAGATCGTCAGACTGCCGTCATTCGCGACCGCGTCATTCTGCAGGTCCCACCCGTTGAGGCGCAGCATCTCGCGGTACCACTTGGCCACCGCCGCGACGGGCGCGGGCGCGGACAGCGTCACCTGGGCCGCGTCTGATCCAGCCGTCACCGTCTCCAATGACGAGCGGGGATACGCGAGGAGCCCCTCCATCAGCTTCGCCGCGAACTGGCGTTCTTTCTTCTGCTCGGCGGGTCGATCGCAGGCGAGGCAGACGCTCAGCACGACGAGCAGCGGGAGGACAATGCGGGGCATGGCTGCCAATGCTAGCAGTGGCGTCGAGATCGGGTCAAGTTGTAACTTGACAGTATGGCCGGTCATAGCAAGTGGAAGCAGATCAAACGGAAGAAGGCGGTCACGGACCAGCGGCGCGGCGCCGCGTTTACGAAGTTGATTCGCGAAATCACGATCGCCGCGCGCCAGGGCGGGGGCGACCCGGGCGGTAATGCGAGGCTCCGCACCGCGATCGAGGCGGCGCGCGCCGAGAACATGCCGTTCGAGATCATCGACCGGGCGGTCAAGAAGGGCACCGGCGAGCTCGAGGGCATACAGTACGAAGAAGTGGCCTACGAGGGGTACGGCCCGGGGGGCGCCGCGGTCCTCATCGAGGCGACCACGGACAACCCGACGCGGACGGTGGCCGAGATCCGCCACATCTTCTCCCGCCTAGGCGGCAACCTCGGCGCCGCGAACTCCGTGGGGTGGATGTTCGATCGCAAGGCGCTGATCACGGTCGACGCAACGCAGGCGGATGAGGACACGACGCTCGAGGCCGCGCTCGACGCCGGCGCCGAGGACGTGACGCGCGAAGGCGACTCGCTCGTGATCACCGCCCCCCCGAACCAGCTGCACGCCGTGCAGGACGCGCTCAAGACCAAGAAGATTCCCGTGCAGAGTGCCGAGATCGCGATGCTGCCGAAGAGCAGCATCCGGATCGAAGGGAAGGACGCGGCGAACCTATTGCGCCTGATCGAGGCGTTGGAGGAGCTCGACGACGTCGCGAAGGTCCATTCCAACTTCGACGTCGACGCCGAGGCGATGGCGGCGGTCACCGGGTAACGTGAGGGTGCTGGGGGTCGACCCGGGCACCTCCGTCACAGGGTACGGCGTCGTAGACCCGGCCGCCGGAATGGGCCGGCTGATCGAGTGCGGCACGATCACACTCGGGCGCCGCGGTCCCCTCGCCCGCCGGCTCCGCGAGCTGCACGACGGCATCGCCGAGCTGATCGATCGCCACCGGCCCACGACGCTCGCCCTCGAAAACGCCTTCTACCAAAAAAACGTCCGGACGACGCTCGTGCTCGGGCACGCGCGCGGCGTCGTGATGTTGGCGGCGGAAGAAGCGGGGCTCGAAATCTTCGAGTACGCGCCCGCGACCATCAAGAAGACGGTGACCGGGCTGGGAGCGGCCCGGAAGCCGCAGGTCGCCGCGATGGTCGCCCGTCTCCTGCGGTTGGAGCACGCGCCGCGCCCGGCGGACGCGGCGGACGGGGTCGCGGCCGCCCTCACGCACATCCTCCGCGTCCGCGCGTGATCGCGCAGGTGAGCGGCCGGCTGGCGGCGAGGTACGCCGATCGCGTGCTCGTGCAAACCCCCGGCGGGGTCGGCTACGAGCTGGTCGTCCCCACCAGCGTCATGGAGCGATTGCCCGCGCTCGGCGAGTCCGTGACCTTCACGACCGAGCTCGTCGTGCGCGAAGACGGCTGGGCATTGTACGGGTTCCTCGATCCCGTCGAGCGTCAGTTCTTCCAGCGGGTGACGAGCGTATCGGGCGTCGGGCCGCGGCTCGCCGTGGCGCTGATGTCCGCGCTGGGCGTCGCCCGCGGAGCCCGCGCCATCACCGAACGAAACATCGGCCTGCTCTCGTCCGTGAGCGGCATCGGCAAGAAAACCGCGGAGCGATTGGTGCTCGAACTGACGGACAAGATCGCGGAGTTCACGCAGGCAGACGGCGCCGCCCCGGTCGGGGGCGCGGCCGACACCGCCCGCAAGGCGCTCGAACGGCTCGGCTACAGCGGCGTGGAAGCGGATCGCGCGCTCCGGGACACGGTGGCGGCGGACGGACCCGCCGAATCGGCGGACGCGCTGGTGCGGCGAGCCCTGCAACGGCTGGCGCAGCAATGATCGCGGCCCAGACTGCCGAGTGGATCTGTACGCGCTGCGGTTCCACCAACCGCCGCCTGGTGCCGGAGGGTGCGCAGCGGGCCCAGGACGTGTGCGTTACGTGCCACGCGCTCCACGAGATCGAGGCCGACGCGCGCCCGGTGCGCTGGCGGGCGCGACCGGTGAAGCGGACCTGACCGAATGACCCGCAGCCGCCCCCAGATCACGACCCCGGAGCCACTCGCCGATGAGACCTCCGCCGAGACGGCGCTGCGCCCGTCCCGGCTGGACGAGTTCGTCGGACAGGCGAAGGTGAAGGAATCGCTCCAGATCGCGATCGACGCCGCCAGGCAGCGCCACGAGCCGCTCGACCACACGCTCTTCTTTGGACCGCCCGGACTCGGCAAGACGACCCTCGCGCTGCTCATGGCGAAGGAGATGGGCGTCAACATTCGCACGTCGTCCGGACCCGTGCTCGAGCGCCCAGGCGACCTGGTCGGTCTGCTCACGGGGCTCCGGACCGGGGATATTCTCTTCATCGACGAAGTGCACCGGCTCAGACCCCAGCTCGAAGAGTTTCTCTACCCCGCCATGGAGGACTTCCGCGTGGACGTGCGGGTCGCAGATGGCCCGCACGCGCAGACGATCCCCATGTCGCTCGAGCGCTTCACGCTGATCGGGGCGACGACGCGCTTCGGCCTGCTGACGCCGCCGATGCGCGCGCGGTTCGGCTTGATCGAGCGCCTGAACTACTACCCTCCGGACGACATCGGGCAGATTCTCACGCGCTCGGCCCGGATCCTCGGCATCCCGATGGACCCGGCGGGAACGGCGGAGATCGCACGCCGCAGCCGCGGCACTCCGCGCGTCGCGAACCGGCTGCTCCGCCGCGTGCGCGATTTCGCCCAGGTGCGCGCGGGCGGCGAGATCACGACGTCGGTCGCCGCCGACGCGCTGAAGCGGCTCGACGTGGACGAGTTCGGGCTCGACGAGATGGACGCGCGCATCCTAAAGACGATCATCGAGATGTTCGAGGGCGGTCCCGTCGGCGTGCAGACGATCGCCGCCGCCGTGGGCGAGGACCCCGGCACGCTCGAGGAGGTGTACGAGCCGTTCCTGATGCAGCAGGGCTTCCTGGCGCGCACGCCGCGGGGTCGAGTCGCGACGCCGGCGGCGTACCGGCATTTTGGATTCGTCCCACCGAAATCGGCGGAGCAGGCGAGTATCTTCGACGGCTAGTGCACCGTCTCTCTGACTTCG
>JBGPIJ010000106.1:0-9195 GCA_041484865.1 Gemmatimonadota bacterium | reverse complement strand
GGAGGTGATGTACGAAGGCGCGCCGGATTGGCCCGCGAAAGACCGCTTCTGGGGGATCTGCGCGCGCCACGGCGTGACGGTTTTCTATACCGCGCCCACCGCGATCCGCGCGTTCATGAAGTGGGGAACCGAGCACCCGGCACGTCACGACCTCTCCCACCTCCGCCTGCTGGGCACGGTCGGCGAGCCCATCAATCCCGAAGCCTGGATTTGGTACCGCCGCCACATCGGCGGCGAGCGCTGCCCCATCGTCGACACGTGGTGGCAGACCGAGACGGGCGGCATCATGATCACCCCGCTCCCCGGCGTCACCACGACGAAGCCCGGGTCGGGCACGATCCCTTTCCCCGGCATCGAAGCCGAGCTGCTCGACGGCGAAGGCCGGCGAGTCGCGGTGGGCGGAGGCTATCTCGCGATCACCAGTCCCTGGCCGGGGATGCTTCGAACCATCTGGGGAGACGACGAGCGCTACCGCCAGGTCTACTGGAGCAGATGGCCCAACGTCTACTTCCCGGGAGACGGCGCCAAGCGCGACGAAGACGGATACTTCTGGATTCTGGGCCGGGTGGACGACGTGCTCAACGTCGCCGGACACCGCCTCGGCACGATGGAAGTCGAGAGCGCGCTCGTGGATCACCCCGCGGTCGCCGAAGCGGCAGTCGTGGGACGCGCACACGAGCTCAAGGGCCAGGCGCTCGCCGCGTTCGTCACGCTCAAGGAAGGCCGCACGCCGAGTGACGCGCTGAGCAACGAGCTGAAAGCGCACGTCGTCAAGAAGATCGGGGCGCTGGCGCGCCCCGACGAGATCCTCTTTACGGCCGATCTGCCGAAGACCCGCAGCGGCAAGATCATGCGGCGACTGCTCAAGGACATCGCCGAAGGCCGCGCTCTGGGCGACACCACGACCCTCGCGGATCCCGGCGTGGTGGAGCGGCTCAAGAACCAGTACGAAGCGAGCGAATCCTAGAACGACAGTGCGTAGTGCGTGGTTGCTGTCGGTGAGTACCCATCCGCGCGGCTCGCACCCCATGCTCCCACGCACCACGCACCACGCACCACGCACCACGCACTACTTTTTCAGGTGGTACGGTACGCTCGTCACGACGGTCCGCTTCCGGAACAAGAGCGCGGCTTTGATCGCGAACACGGTCTGGTTGTGCAGGAAGTTGTGCCACCAGCGCGCGGGGACGACTTCCGGCAGGACGACGGTAAGCCAGTCGGGCCGCTCCTCCACCTGCACCTTGCGGATGTAATCGAGTAGCGGGCGCACGATTGCCCGGTAGGGCGAAATGAGCACCTCGAGCGGCACGCCGCTGTCCCACAAATCCCAGTCGTCCTGGAGTCGCTGCACCTGGTCCGGGTCGGTCGCGACCGACACCGCGCGGATGTTGTCGGAGACGAGCAGCGCATACGCCAGCGCCCCCGCCGTGCTTTTCGACACGCCGGCGACCGGCACCACGACCACATGCTTTCGCGGCCACACCGGCTGCCATTCCTTGCCCGATAGCTGGCGCGCATAGAACATGTAGTGGGCGTGGATCGCGTAGAAGATGAATACCTGGAAAGCGATCAGGAGCGCCGTGATCCAGGCGCCCTCCGTGAATTTCGTCGTGAGCTCGATCAACACCACGATTCCGGTGGCAGTTGCTCCCACCGCGGACACGACGGCGCGGTGTCGCCAGCCGCGCTCCTTGCGGGTGAGAAACCGGCGCACCATCCCCGCCTGCGAGAGCGTGAACGAAATGAACACGCCCACCGCGTAGAGGTGGATCAGCGCGTGCGTGTCTCCGTGGAACAGCCATAGCAGCACGCCGGCGACGATGGCGAGCACCAGGATGCCGTTCGAGAACACCAGCCGGTCGCCGCGGTTGGCGAGCTGGCGCGGCATATAGGCATCGCGGCCCAGGATCGACGCCAGGCGCGGAAAATCCGCGAACGACGTGTTCGCCGCGAGGATCAGGATGCAGGTGGTCGAGATCTGCAGCAGGAAGTAGAACACGCTGTTCCCGAACGCGCCGTGCCCGAGCTGCGAGATCACGGTCTGGTCGCCCACCGGCATCATCCCGTAGCGATGCGCCAGATACGTGGAGCCGGCGAAGAACGCGCCCAGAATGATGCCCATCCACACCATGACCGTGGCGGCGTTCTTCGACTCGGGACGCCGGAACGCCGGCACGCCGTTCGAGACCGCCTCGACCCCCGTGAGCGCCGAGCAACCCGAGGCGAACGCCTTGAGCAGCAGCCAGAGGGTCACCGATTGAGTCACCGCGACCGCGGCCTTCGGGGCGATCCAATAGCCGAATGGATGGACCAGGTTCACGACCAGCATCGCCCCGAACATCACGATGAAGAAGTACGTCGGGATCGAGAACAACGCGCCCGATTCCCGTACTCCGCGCAGGTTGCCGAGCGTGATGATCAGGATCGCCACGATCCCCACGCCGATCCGATGGGGCAGCGCGGCGGGATAGGCGGAGGTGATCGCGTCCACGCCCGCCGCCACCGACACCGTCACCGTCAGCACGTAGTCGACGAGCAGCGCCGCCGCGGCGACCAATCCGAAGCTGGTCCCGAGATTTTCCTTGGCGACGAAGTACGCGCCCCCACCCCCGGGATACGCGTGCACGGTCTGCCGATAGCTCACCACGACGATCACGAGCAGCAGCAGAATGAACGCGCCCACCCGCAGGCCGTACGACGTGCCCAGCGTCCCCGCCAGCATGAGGACGAGGAGCATCTGTTCCGTGGCGTAGGCGGAGGACGACAGGGCGTCCGAGGAGAGGACGGCGAGTCCCGTGGTCTTCGAGAGACGCTCGGACTCGAGGTGCAGGGTTTCGAGCGGCTTCCCGACGAAAACCCGCTTTAGCAACCGCAGGTCCATCACAGCCTGCGGCGGACCCCGGAGACCGTGAGCGCCCAGATCGTCGTGATGATCACCGCCGAGCCGACGCACCAGCGACAAATCGCGTGGATCACAAACAGCTCGACCACGGTCAGGTAGACCGTGAAGGCGAATCCGAGCGACGCGAGCGCGGCGAGCGCCACTTCGGGCCCGCGCCGGGTGAGGTTGCCGGGCGTCATCGCAGCGAGGCTCACCGCGAAGAGCACGGCGTAGCCGACGACGCCGTACAGCGCGACCGGGAGCCCGAGGAACCCGGCGTAACGGCTGGCCTGGACGGTCTCACAGCCCTCGCTACCGCAGCGCAGCTCGCCAATGACGCCGATCCTGTAGAGCCAGAGGTACAGCGCGATGAAGAGACCGGCCAAGGCGAGCAGCGCGATCGCCTGGCGTCGCCGGATCAACGCTTCCGGCGCGCGGCGCTCAGGCTGTCGACGAGCGCTTGGAACGCGTCCGACGTCGGGTGACCTTCATAGTGGCGGCCGTCCACGAAGAAGCTCGGCGTGCCCTGAATGGCGCGGGCCTGACCTTCCTCGAGGCTTGCCTGGATGCGGCCGGCATAGCGCTTGCTCGCCATGCAGGCGTCGTACTGCGGCAGATTCACCGCGCTGCTCTCGGCGAAGCTCCGGAACAAGCCGCTCGGATCCTTGTCGGTCTGCGCCCAGGCGTGATGGCCGAAGAGCTGATCGTGCATCTGCCAGAACTTCCCCTGCTCGCCCGCGCATTGTGCCGCGAGCGCGGCGGTGCGGGAGTACTTGTGCAACGAAAGCGGGAAATCCCGAAAGCGCCACCGCACTTTCCCGGTCTCGATGAGCTGCGGGCGAATCACGGGCATCTGCACCGTCGCGAAAGCGGCGCAGAAGGGGCACTCGAAATCCGAGTACTCGGTGATCTCGATGCGCGCGGAGTCACTACCCAGGGTGTAGCCGCGGAATCCGTCCGCCGCGGCGACCGGCACCGGCTCCTCGGGCCCCAACCCCGCCGCGGGTTTCTTGTAGGCGGAATACGCCAGCCACCCAACCCCGCCCAAGCAGACCACCGCCAGCAGGACGTAGAACCCTTTCATGCTTCTGGATCCTCCTCATCGCCGATGTCGAAATCCAAGGTCCGCGTGCGCCGCTCCGCCTCTTCTACGATCCGCCGACTCTCGGCAATCTCGGGCGTGTCGTAGGTCACCCGCACCTCGTAGTGAAACAGCTCGCTCCGGGCGTTGCCGAGCAGCGTCTGCAGCTCGGGCGCCGATTCGAGCAGTCGACTCGTCCGGTCGAGCTCCCGAATCCGCTCAGCCAACGCGCGCAACAGCTCGACCAGCTGCTCGGCCCGCTCCGGGCCATACACCTCGTCCTGCTCTCGCTCATCGCTCATGCGTGCACCCTCTCCCCTTCGACCTGCGCCCGACGTGAATCGCGGAGCGCGGCCAGTCTGATTATACCACAGGTCCGGATGTTGCGTCGGCACTTGGCATAAGCGCACGGGTAGTATTACATTGCGCCGCCGAAGCGCCATTCCACACTCTGTGCACGCACCACTCTGTGCACGCACCGTTCCAACCTGGATAGAAGGGAAGAATACCGCATGGGAAAACAACGTCCCGAAACCCGTAAGACCCACACGCCGACCCCGTTGGAGCAAGCACGCGACGAGCTGTTCTCTCACATCCTGCGCTGCGGCGTCCTCGAAGCCGCGCCAGAACACCAAGCCGAATGGTTCGACGATACGATGGGGTATCTGCGCGACCGCTACGAGGGGCTCGATGACGAGCAGTTGGCCGAACTGCGCCAATTGGGCGAGCGCTATTGCCAGCCGGTGCTCGGGCGGACCGTCCCGGTGGAAGCGACGAGCGAGGTCTAAGGGGCGCTGGGGAAGCGCCGCCATCTGAGTCCTCCGCCAGCACGCACCCCGCCGCCGAGCCCTAGCTCGGCATACCACCCGCGGCTCCGGCCCGGGGCGGCTTCGAGACCCAAGACCGCCGTTACATATCCCGCGCCCCGCCTGCCGCGCACCCCCATGAACGCCAGGCCTAGCCCGGCGTAGGGGCTCGTGCCGCTCTGGGCCCCCGGCCAGAGCATGAAGTGGGCGGTGCCAGCGAGCCGCAGCGCCGCCGCGCCGTCCGCGGCTCCGGCGGCGGCCGTCATGCCGAACCGCCCCTGACCCGCCGCCCGCCGCGCCGCGCCGAGCTCGACCCCCCAGAAGTCTCGCGCCGCCACGATCCCGCTCACCCCCGCCTGCAGCTCCGTGACCGCGCGCCGTTGCGCGGGGGAAGCGCTCGCGGCCGCCGCGGTCGCCACCCCGAGCGCCGCGCACCAGCCGAGGGCGTCAGCGAATCGTGAGATCGTAGGCGACGTCGATGTCGGGCGCGAGCGACGCGAGCACCGAACAATATTTCTGGATCGAAAGATCGATGGCCCGGCGCGCCTTCGCCTCGTCGACCCCGGCGCCCGAGACCGTGAAGTGGAAGCGAATGCTGGTGTAGCGGCGCGGATGCTCCTCGCGACGCGTCCCCCGGACCGCCACATCGAGGGTCCGCAACGCGACGCGCTGCTTTTCGAGAATCGATACCACGTCCGTCCCCGAGCAGGTGGCCGCGGCGAGCAGCAGCAGCTCGACCGGACTCGTCGCCGCCGCGCCCCTGCCGTCGACCAGAATGCCCGGCTTCCCCGTCGCTGAGCCCTCGAACAGCATTCCCTCGCGCCAGCGAACAGTCACTTCGCCCTCGTTGCCGGCCATGGTCAGTTCCCCCGCCGTGTCGTCAGCCCGAAATACACCCGATTGTGGCGGAACGCGTCCATCGGGTGGTATTCCAGGAGCCAGTTGAACGTCGAGCGAAAGCGGATCTCGGTCCCGAGCACGCCGTTCACCCAGACCCCGGGGCAGCCTGGGTCGGCGCCGCATCCCGCGTGCCCGGCGATCCCCACGCCGGCACCCACGTACGGCGTCACCGGTACGTCATCGCTCGTGAGTCGAAACAGCACTTCGAGACTGCCCACATAGGTGTTCGCGCCGTTGCCCACGCCCACCTCCGCCGACGGGCGAATCCGCAGCCGGCTGCCGGCCAGGTTGCCCAGGTCGAGCGCGAGGCCGAGCACCGCCTGGCTGCCGCGATTCAGGTCGCTCCCCGCGCGGATGCCGAAGCCGAACAAACCGATCCGCGTGCCGGCGTCGCCCCGCTGCACGGGCGGCGGATGGAATGCCTGCGCCTCGAGCCGGGGGCTCAGGGCCAGAGTCGCTAGGAGCAGCAGTCCGCTTCGCATCTCACCCCTCGCGCGCCGCGGGCGTCCGCATTCGCGCCGCTGCCCGCCCGTAGTCCCAGATCGCGTACAACCCGACGGCCGCCGTCGCCCACGCGAGCGGCCGAACGAGCGGCGACTCGGCGATAGAGGCCACGAGCGTGAGGATCTGGCCGACGGTGACCGCCTTGCCGCCGGCCCGCGCCGGCAGCGCCGCCGGCCGCCGCAATACCCAGCTCCCGAAGAACCCCAGCACCGCCAGGATGTCCCGCCCCAGCACGGCGACGATCTCGAGCGGATGGAGCACGCCCTTGCGCGCGATCGTCAGAAACGCCGCCGCCATGAAGAGTTTGTCGGCGATCGGATCGAGCATTGCTCCCGCGCGGGAGCCGCCGAAGCGGCGCGCCAGGAATCCGTCGAAGAAGTCCGACGCCGCCGCGATGCCGACCGCCGCCAACTGCCACGCGGGAGATCGGAGAAACGGAAACGCGAGCGCGACGGGAATCCGCAGCGCGGTCAGCGCGTCGGCCCATGTCATCCACGGTTTCACTTGCCCCTCTCTCGCGAGCGCCATAGTTTCACGCCGTGGATCTCGCGCTCTTGAAGCAGGCGGCGATCTTCCAGGACCTCGACGAGGGTGAGCTGGCTCGCGTGTCGGAAGTGTGCCGCGAGCAGAAGTTCACCATCGGCCAATCCGTGTTCAAGGAAGGCGAGCCCGGCAACCGCCTCTTCATCATCTCCGATGGCGAGGTCCGCATCTCGCGAAATATTCCCGGCTCGGGCGAGGAGGCGCTCGCCGTCCTCAAAGCCGGAGCCTGTTTCGGCGAGATGTCGATCGTCGATCGCTCAGAGCGCTCCACTGACGCGATCGCCAACACCGGGTGTACCCTCATCACGATCTCTCGCTCCGATTTCGAACTCCTGCTCGATTTCAACCGCGATATCGCCTACAAAGTGCTCTGGTCCGTCGTGCGACTGCTCTCCGCGCGGCTGCGAGTGACGAACGATAACCTTCGCTCGTTTCTCGCGATGTCCATGTTCTAGGCGGAACGGTGAACCGGCTCGCACCGTACGCAGCTTTCTTCATGCGCCTGGCCGTGGGCGGCGTTTTCCTCCGCCACGGCCTCGTGAAGCTGCACAATGGCATCCCCGCCTTGGCCGCCTTTCTGCACGGGGCCGGTGTGCCGCTCGCATCCATCGCCGCGGTGGTCGTGATCGCCGTGGAGACGGTCGGGGCGATCTGCGTCATCCTCGGCATTTTCACGCGGTTTTGGGCGGCGTGTATGGCGGTGGAGATGCTCGTCGCGATTCTCACGGTGCAGCTGCCGCGGGGCGCGAGCTTCGAGCTGGAGGCGTTGCTACTCGCGGGGGCCGTCACGCTCGTCGCCCTGGGCGACGGGCCGCTCAGCGTCGCGATCGGACTGAAGCGCGGCGCCTAGCGCAGGCGCCGGCGGTCAGTGCAGGATGCGAAGCAGGCCCGCGTCGGCGCTCCCCCTGATGAAGCTCTCCGGGTCCGTGGCGGGGATCGCGACCCCGGTCTCTTTGCGACCGCGGCGCGCGCTCGCGGCCATGTACTCCTCGAGCGAGCCGGCCACCCACTCGGCGGCATCGTCCGTCATCTGCCGCACGATCTCCTCCCAGGTGCCGACGTAGGTCACTCCAGCGGGCGTGCTCACGCGGTGCACCTCGCCGCCGCTCGGCCGCGTGCGCATGCCCTTCAGCTCGGTCAGCAGCGTGCCGAACAGCTCGAGCTGTCGGGGATCCCGGATCTGGCCATCCGCGCCCGTCGCCTCGATCTCGGCGAGCAGGAGGTCGTCCGCGTCGGCCTCCCCCGCCAGCTCGTCGAGCCGTCGGTGCCAGGCCACGAGCTCGGGATCGTCGTCGGGCAGGCGATAGACGCTCTTCTTCAGCTCGATCAACCGCCAGATGGCGAGGCCGTCGAAATGCCCGTCGGGCTCGGTACGATCGAGATGAAACAACGCTGCCTCGTACTCGCCCCGATCGTACAGCAGGTTCGCGAGGTAGATGCGGGCCTCTCCATGGCCCGGGTCGAGCTCGAGCGCACGTCGCAGCCACGAGAGCGCCCCGCCCTCATCCGCGAGTCGGTGCGTCGCGTAGCCGATGCAGGCGGCGGCATCCGCCGAGTCCGGGTGCGCCGAGACCGCGGTCTCGAAGAACCGGCGCGCTTGATCCAGCACGCCCTCGCGAAACAGGGCGCGACCGAGCTGGAGCATCAGGTCGTGATCGTCCCGGAACCCGAGCGCGAGGATGCGGTCGAAGCACGCCACCGCGGCATCTCGCTCGCCGAACTTGAGGAGCACCTCGCCGAGGCCGGCGAGCGCGTCCTCATGCCCCGGATCGAGCCCGAGCGCGTCCTCGAAGGCTCGCCGCGCCCAGAGGAACTCGTCCCGCGCGAGACGCGCGTAGCCCATCCCGACGTACAACTCGACGGACTGCGGATAGAGATTCAGTCCTTCGCGCAGCGTCTCGAGAGCGTCGTCGTACTGTCCTTCGTTGTAGAGCTGGTGGGCACGTTCGTCGTAGTCGTCGGAGCTGAGGAACGGGTCCGACATCGAACGGGCCTCCCGGGAAGGTTGCGCTATGATAAGGAACGTCGCACGGTTACACAAGCGACGGGCGCCCGCTATCTTGACCGCCCATGAGCGACCCGCTCGTCTCGCTCCCCGACGGCTCGGTCACCTCGCCGCGCGGCTTCACCGCCGCCGCCGCGCGCGCCGGCCTGAAGACCGACGGCGAGCTGGACGTGGCCCTGCTCGTCAGCGCGACGAGTTGCGCCACGGCCGCCCTGTTCACGCGCAATGAGGTCCGCGCCGCGCCCGTGTTGTACGACGCCGAGCTCCTCGCCACGGCCCCGGATCGCGTCCGGGCAGTCGCGATGAACGCGCGCATCGCCAACGCCTGCACGGGCGCGGCGGGGCTCGAGGCCGCGCGCCTCATGGCCGAGGCCGCCGAGCGCGCCGCTGGTCTGCCCGCGCGCACCGCGCTCGTCCTGTCCACCGGCGTGATCGGTCTTCCGCTCCCGGTAGCGAACGTCGCGGCGGGGCTCCG
>JBGPIJ010000105.1:0-9219 GCA_041484865.1 Gemmatimonadota bacterium | reverse complement strand
CTGCGGATCTCGCGCAGCTGCTCGTCGACGACGTGGAAGTTGTCGATGAACCATTCGACGGCGGCCGTGGTCGTTCCTTCGTCGCGGACCGCCCTCGAGATCGTCTGATACGCTTCCCGCAGCGCGCGCCGGTTGTCCTTCACCCGGGGCAACAGCGGGCGGCCGGCGTCGGGAGTGCGCCCGACCTGCTGCGCCGCCGCGAGGCTCTCGGCATGCTGCTCGAGCCGCTCGACGCCGAATAGCTCGGAGCGGATTGCGTCGTCGAGCTCGATCGGGGGGACGGGGATGGCGGACGCGGCGACGGTCATCGGTCAGGAACTGGCGCGGTGCAGGACGCGCTCGATGACCGCCTGCGCGCCCTCCACGAGGCGGGCGAGGTGGTCGGGGCCTGCGAAGCTTTCGGCATAGAGCTTGTAGATGTCTTCCGTCCCCGATGGGCGCGCCGCGAACCAGCCATGCTCGGTGACGACCTTCACGCCGCCGATGGGCGCGTCGTTCCCGGGGGCGCGCGTGAGCACGCGCTCGATTCGCTCACCGGCGAGCTCCGTGGCGGGCACGTCCTGCGCCGACAGCCGCGCCAGGATCGCCTTCTCCGCGGGCGTCGCGGGGGCGTCGATCCGCTGATAGACCGGCTCGCCGAGCTCCCGGGTCAGGTCGCGATACAGCTCGCCGGGATCGCGACCCATCACCGCCGTCATTTCGGCGGCGAGCAAGCCGAACACGATCCCGTCTTTGTCGGTCGTCCATACGGCGCCATCGCGCCGCAGGCAGGAGGCCCCCGCGCTCTCCTCTCCCGCGAGTCCGAGCGAGCCGCCCAGCAATCCGTCCACGAACCACTTGAACCCGACCGGCACCTCGACGAGCTGACGCTCGCGTCGCGCCGCCACCCGGTCGAGCAGACTGGTCGTGACCACGGTCTTGCCGAGCGCCGGCCGCCTCGGGCCATCCCACGCCGCGCGGTGTGTGAAGAGGTAAGAGGCGGCGACCGCGAGGTACTGGTTCGGGTTCATGAGCCCCAAGCCGCGCACCACGATCCCGTGGCGGTCGTGGTCCGCATCGCATCCCCAGGCCACGTCGAACCGATCTTTCAGAGCGATCAGACGCTGCATCGAGTACGGCGACGAGCAATCTGTGCGGATCTTGCCGTCCCAGTCCACTGTCATGAATCGGAACGTCGGGTCGACCTCGTCGCTCACGACCGTGATCGGAATGCCGAAGCGCTCCGCGATCGCGCCCCAGTAGTCGACCCCGGCGCCGCCCAGCGGATCGACGCCCAGGGAGAGCCCGGCGCCGCGGACCGCGTCCACGTCCACGACGGCCCCGAGAGCGCTCGTGTAGCTCGCACGGAAGTCGTAGCGGTGGGTGGTGGCGGCTCGGCGAGCCCGTTCGAACGGCACGCGCCGCACTCCGGCGCCGCCAACGACGAGCAGCGCGTTGGCCTCTGCTTCGATCCACGCGGTGACGTCGGTCGGCGCGGGGCCGCCCGTCGGCGGGTTGTACTTGAACCCGCCGTCCTCGGGCGGATTGTGGGAGGGCGTCACGACGATGCCGTCGGCTAGAGCGGTCGCGCGCCCGCGATTGTAGGTCAGAATCGCGTGCGATACCGCCGGCGTCGGCGTGTATCCGTCGCGTACGTCCAGCATCACCGGCACGTCGTTCGCCGCCAGCACTTCGAGCGCGCTCACGAGCGCCGGCTCTGACAGCGCGTGCGTGTCCATCCCAAGAAACAACGGCCCGTCGATACCGTGCTCGCGCCGATAGTGGCAAATGGCCTGCGTGATCGCGAGGATGTGCGGCTCGTTGAAGGCGCTCTCCAACGCTGACCCGCGATGTCCCGACGTCCCGAATGCGACCCGCTGCGCCGGCACCGTCGGATCGGGCCGGAGCGTGTAGTACGCGGTCACGAGACGCGGGATATTCGCCAGCATCGACGCCGCGGCCGGCTGTCCCGCGCGCGGGTTCACCTTCATAGAACGAGCCACCTGTGCTTCGTTCCGAGACATCGGGTTGAAGGGGTGCAACCGGATCCGACAGGGATGAGCGAGGGTCGGAGGCACGTTTTCCGGGGCGAGCGGGAGCGAGACGACGACGGCCCACAGCGCGGGGATGCCGTCGTCCGATCCGTAGGGCACACCGCGTGCCAGGCATGCGAGTCGCGTGGTGTCGTCGGGCTCCGAATGGACATCCTCATTGCGAGCGTCTACGGAAAGCTCGCACAGCGTCGGTGCGGTCGCTGCCCTCCTTTCGGGCTACATCCCGCTCGTCATCATCGCGGGAGCTGCGGGACCGACATGGGAGTGCTGGGTCACGCGGATGCGTATCCCGCCGGTCACGGTCGATGCCAGCGGGAAGGCGGACGCGCTCAATCGCGTCCTAGTCGAGCCGCCGGGACACGAACACCGGTAAACTCCCGAGGGCTATGTGGCTGCGCGTGTTTCGAACGGGGCGCGCGCGGCTCGGGAACGCACGCCCAAGTCCTGCGGCTCGAGCTGGGCGAGGACGTGCAGGTTGCGCGCAAACCGGGCCACGATGAGCGCCAGCATCACGACGAGCAGCACCGCGACGACGCCGTTCCCCACGGTGAGCAACGCCGACCACGCCGCCGGTACTTCGGAAGACAGCGCGAGTGCCGTATTCGCGCTTACGAGCAGCAGACGCGCTTCGGTCGGGCCGAGCCGGCCATAGCCGAGCCGGAAGGTGCCGAACACCTGCGTTTCGAGGTAGACGTTGATCGAGAGCAGCAGGTAGAGAACGACCAGGCCGAGGGCGAGCCCGAAGTGCACATAGTGGGACAGACCGATTCCCACGCCGATGGCCGCCGTCGAGTATGCGTCGGTGATGTGATCCAGATAGTAGCCGTAGCGGGGCCGCTCGGCCCGCCGCACGCGGGCGAGTGTTCCGTCGAGACTGTCGCCGAACCACTGCACCACGAGCATCGCGCTCGCGAGCCACAGCCAGACGGCGCCGTGACTGGCGAGCGCGTACGCCACGCCGGCGCCCGTCGCGCCGAGCACCCCGAGCGCCGTGAAGTGATTGGGCCGCCAGCGCGGCGGCACCCGGCGGGCGATTGCCTGAAGCAGCCGCCGTTCGGGAGCGGCCAACAGGAACGTCAATTCGCGGTGGGTCGAGGCCATTCGGAGCATCCCCATGGAAAGAGGGAAGAGCATCACGAGGGTATTGAGCAAGTCCGGGGCCGCTGGCCGGCACGCGGCCGACGAGGGAAGGGAACAGGCAGCACGCGCGTCCGGGACCTCCCGACACGTGCGCCGCGCGTCCGCGCGACACGCGCGCAAGCGGAGCTAGCGGCGCTGCGCTTTGGTCCGGGCGCGCACCAGCGAGTCATCGAGCGCGAGCGCGTGCTTCGGGTCCCACTTGAAGTAGAGCATCAAACATGAGCCCAGACGCTGCGTCTTTCGGCGCTGGCACGACCCGATCTCTTGAAGGTGGCGCGGAGTCTGGCGCCGCCACAGCGAGTCGAACGCCGCCGCCGCGTGGGAAGCATCCCAGCCATACCGGTCGGTCAGACAGCGGCCGACGTCGCCACCCTGCGACGCGCAATTCGTCAGGTCGCTCTGGTGCCGAGCCTCGTCGATCTTCCACAGCGAGTCACGCTGCCGCACGGCCGCGCTGTCGAGCTCGCGTTGGCGCCTCTGGCCGGCCGCTGCGGCGTCCGGGTTCTTCCAGCGGTATTGGTCTGCGAGGCAGCGGGCGATTCCCGGCGCATCCAGCGTGATGGCGCTGCAGTTCTCGATCTCGGCGGTCTTGGTCTTCTCCGACTTCCCGCAGGCCGCGAGCGCCAGACCGGTCAGCGCGATAGCTGTAGCCGCGCGTCCCATGGACCCCTCCAGGTGATCGAACCGCGCCCCCCGGGTGTTCAAGGCCGTCCGTGTTCCAGGCGGTCGAGGGCGAATCGGAGGCGAAAGATGGCAGAGTCGAGGTCCCGCTGAAGTGCGTCGTCCAAACGGGCCGATTGCGACACGGTGGCGAGGAGCTGCAGCGCGTTGCCGATGTGCTCCCTCGCGGTCTCGTGGCTCCGGTTCGGACTGGTGCGCCGGTCGGAGCGCCGCCGATCCTTGCCGGTGCGGCGCTCCACCGGAACGAGGGTGAGATCCGGCTGATCCTCAGTCCGCCGATCCGATATCCCACGGCGATCGGGAAGGGCGCGTCGGTCGGGGGACGGGTTGTGGATCGAAGCGTGTGTCATGCTTTCAATGTGCGCGAGGTCGGGCATCCCTGCCACTCGTCTCGACGGGGATAAACACGACGAATACAGTCGGAATTCCTGGCAACTCGTTACCGCTCGACCGGCAGATGCAGCTCTCGAGGTGTCGCCGCGAGAAAAAACAGCGCCCCGAGTGAGCAGCACTCGGGGCGCGGGGTGCGAACCTGCCGACGGTGATCTACTTGCCGCCGCCGTGACGCATCGCCGTCTGTTGCGCCAAGTAATTGATGAGCGCTTCGGCGTCGGACTCGCTGAGGCCGAGCTTCGGCATCTGCGACCCGAACTGCTTCTTCAACGCCATGGCGGTCGAATCCTCGCTGCCCATCGCGATCGGGTCCTTCAGCCACTTCTTCAGCCAATCGCTGCTACGACGATCGGTCACGCCGATGAGGTCGGGACCGGTCGACTGCGAGCGTCCGAGCTCATGACAGCCGAAACACTGCTTCGAGTTCCAGATCTTCTTCCCACGGTCCGCGGCCTGAGCATCGACTTTCGCCTGAGCCTGCGCCGAGCGCGCGCCGCCGAGCGCCGCCGCGACGATCAGAGCCGAGAAGGTAATCAGAGAACCAGAACGCATTGATGATGCCCCTTTCAGGTAAGGTACGGTGATCCTACACTACACTGCCGCATTCTGAGACTCCGGACCGCTCGCTCCGGTCACGCCGCCTGACGACCGGCGGGCTATGTTTGGTCGAGCGCCATCAGTTCCGGCAGCGTCTCACCCACATGGGCACCCCTAGCCCATGCGAAAATGTCTGGAGAAAATGCAAGCAGAGGCGACGCTACGCTAGGGTCCCCCGTGGGGTCCAGCGCTTGACGTGGGGGTCCTCGACCCACCGGTGGAAGGCGAGGATGGCCAGCTGGTCGAACAGCCCGGCGAGGAGTCCCGGCACCGATCCGAATAGCAGGGCCAATCCATAGGTGTGAAGGTACCCGACCGTGTACATCGGGTTCCTGAGCAGGCGATAGGGTCCACGGGTAATCGGCTGGGTGGGGGGAGGGGCGAAGAAGTCGTACCAGTAGAAGGCCTTGCTCCCCAATGTTATGGCCGCCCAGAGCTTGGTGCCCACACCCACCACGATCAGGAGAGCCGCCACCCCGACCACCACCCCCCGCGGTACGGCCGGCGGGAGGACGCCGCGACTCACCACGCACACCACGACGAAGCTCACCCCATCGTTATTCATGAGGAACGCCGCGACGCGGCGAAACCGCCGGAACCCCCCCTCCACGCCCCAGCGCGTCGTGAAGTAGGAATGCCGCCTTTGGCGGGCGAGTGCGGCCCCGACGTAAATGACGTAGGCGAGCCGACTCGCCACGTGATAGACGATGACCGCCACAACCCAGGGGCGCACCGTCAACTCAGGGGTGGAACAGGGCCGAGCATTGCGCCGCGTCCAGCGTATCTTCTAGGTGACTCAGGCGTACTACTAAGGATGTGCATCGCCCTTTCATAGGAGAGCCTGTGCGTATCGTTCGTTCGTCACGTTTCTGGGCGGCGGTGCTGCCCATCGCGATCCTCGCGTCCGCGTGCCACACCATGCGACCGCTCGAGAGATCCCAGTTGCGCGCCAATCCCGACCTTCAGCGGGTGTGGGTGACGCGGTCCGACAGATCGACCGTCATCGTCGACCGCCCCGAGCTCGTCGGCGACACGATCGAAGGCCAAGTCGCGGGCCGGCAAGAGCGTATTCCCCTCTCTGACGTCACCACGATGCAGACACGCGTCGTCTCGGGGAGCAAGACTCGCAACCTCGTGCTCGCGATCGCCACGGTGGGCGCGGCCGGGACCGTGGCCCTCCTCAACGCGAAAAGTAGTCAACCGAAGAACGGCCTCTGCTTCGTCGCCGCCGATCTGCCGCTCGTCAACTGCTGCCTCGTGGACGTCTCGAACGGGGCGAATCCGGCGAATTGCTGACCGCCGCGGCGTGATGGGTCGCGCGCCGCGCGGGACCGGCGCGCGTAGCGCGAACAAGCTACCTGGAAGGCCGGGTCTCTTTCCAGGCTCCCCCCGCGCGGCTCGCCTGACCGGCGGCGCTCGCTCCTACGCCCCCGTGGGGCGCCGCCCGCCCGTCTCGATGTGGAATTCCCTGAGCACATGATGGATGACGGGCGCGAGCATCACGCCCGCGAAGACCAGGAACACCACACCCGCGAACAGCGCGTACAATCCCGCGAGCCATTTGCCCGCGGTGGTGTGTAACGGATCGACCGGTCCCATCCCTCCGAGCAGCATCGCCGCGTTCAGGAACGCGTCGGGCCAGGGCAGTCCTTCGACCCCGTGATAGATCGCCATGCCCATGGCGAGCGTCCCCACCACGAAGGGGATCAGGGCGGTGCTTCGCGCGACCATGTGGCCCGCGAGGCGCCAGTGGAGCGTCGGTGAAAATCGTTCAACGGGAGTCACGAAAGCTCCTCACGAGGTCTGCGTTACCCCGGCGCGGTGCTACGGCGTGTAGACCTCTACCACGTCCGTTTCGCTGATGCCCGGCTCTGGGCCGCCGCCGATGACGTAGATCTTCCCATCGAGACTGGCAACCGCGATCCCATGGCGCGGGGTCGGAAGCGGTGCCGCCTCGGTCCACAGGTCCTTGTCGGGATCGTATACCTCGTGCGTGCCGAGTACCGACGTCGCGGTCTCGCCGCCCAGGAGGTGGATTTTCCCGTCCAGGACGGCGGAGCCCAAGGCCCCGCGGGCCGTCGGCATCGGGGACTTCCGCGCCCAGCGTCCGCCGAGGTACTTCGTCGGATCGTAGACTTCGACGACGTCCGAGTTCTTGTTGGGGCTCATCTGCCGGCCGCCGATCACGTACACGACGCCGTTCACCGTCTCGGCGGCGAGGTGGTCGCGCGGGGTGGGCATCGGCCATACCTCGACCCAGGAGTCGAAGGCAGGGTCGTAGATGTCGGGAGCGGCCGACAGGCCGCCGTCCGCGAACCGCCGGATGCCTCCCATGAGGACGATCTTGCGGCCGATCGAGACCGCAACCCCGGCGCCGCGCGGCGCGGGCAAGCCGGCGCGCGACGTCCATTCGTTCCGGTCGGCGTGGTAGGCCCACAGGGTCCGCTCGGAGCGGAAGCTCGTCCCGGAGAGGCCGCCCACGGCGTAGAGCGTGTCGCCCAGCACGACCAGGGGCATGTTGTGGCGGGGCGCGGGGAGGTCGGCGGCGCGGTCCCAGGTATCGGTGCCGGGATCGTAGCGATACACGCGCGCCGTCGGCTGACCGTGCGCATCGATTCCGCCGGCGACGTAAATCTTCCCGCCGAGGGCCGCGGCGTGCGTGTCCACGAGCGGTTCGGGGAGCGGCTGCACCGTGGTCCAGTGACCGGCCGGCGGGCCGGCGGCCGCCTGCGCGAGGACGGTCAGCGTGAGTGTGAGTGAGAGCATCCGATCCCCTGACGGGCAATAGGTTGTTCGACGGCGACGAGAGGCGCAAAGTAACAGGTTCGCGAGGACCCCACGGAGAGGATCCGCAGATGAACCTACGGCAACGGCTGCGCGTTCGCCCGGGCAAGCGGGTGTTGCTCACCGAGTGGGACCCCGACGACACGCTCGGCTTCAGCAAGGACGACGAGTCTCAGGTCGCGCTCGAGAAAAGCATCGCCCGTCTGGACGAGCTGCAATACCTGATGTATGCCGACAACCGCCACGCGCTACTGGTCGTGCTGCAGGGGATGGATGGGGCGGGCAAGGACGGCACGATCCGTCACGTGATGCGGGGCCTCAACCCCCAGGGGTGCAGTGTGACGCCCTTCAAAGCGCCCTCGCTTGAAGAGTCCGAGCACGACTTCCTCTGGCGCGTGCATCGGGCGGTCCCGGCGAAGGGGGATATCGCGATTTTCAATCGGTCGCACTACGAAGACGTCCTGGCCCCGCGCGTCCGGCGGCTCGTGACCAGGGAGGTCTGGTCGGCGCGCTACGAGCAAATCAATCAGTTCGAGCGGATGCTCGTCCTGAACAACATCACGATCGTCAAGTTCTTCTTGCACATCAGCAAGGAGGAGCAGCGGAGGCGCCTCGAGCAACGGCTCGAGGATCCCACGAAGCAGTGGAAGATCTCAGCCGCGGACTTCGAAGACCGAAAGCTTTGGAAGGAGTACCGGACCGCCTACGAGGACGCGCTCGCGCGCTGCAGCACGGCCGCGGCGCCCTGGTACATCGTACCGGCGAACCACAAGTGGTTCCGGAACCTCGCCGTCTCCCGCATCATCGTGGAGACGCTCGAGGCGCTCGATATGAAGTTTCCCAAACCGGTGATCGACGTGAAACGGATACGGCTGGACTAGCGGGACAGTCGAGCCTTCCGCACGTCCAGCGCCGCGCATTGAGCCGTCGTCAGGGACGGCGGGCAGTCGGGCATCGCCTTCGAGTATCCATTTCCCGGGAGCATCGGGTCCACGGGAGGCTTGTACTCGGCCTTGCCGCTACAGGCACCGAGCGCGAGACTCGCGCTGGCGAGCATTACGAACCAACGGGGCATTTGAGACCTCCAGGGGTACCAGACGGAATGATACATCCCCCGCCCACGCCGTGTGAAGCCCGACGCGTGGCCCAAGGATCGGTGACGCGCGTTGCAGTGACCGGAACGGGCGGGCGCTAGGTTGACCACTCATCTCATCGCTCCAAATGGCCAGGAGGTCAGGGAACATGTTTACGAATCGCCCTCTCACGGTGAGAGCGGCGCGACTGTCGCTCGCGCTCCTCGCCGTTGCCGCATGCTCGCAGGGCCCGTCCCCGCAGGTCCAGTCGAAGATCGACAGTCTGACGCAGGTCGCGTTGGATAATGGGCGGCTGATCCAGCAGGTCGCCGAGAACAGCCGCCTGGTGAGCGACATCGGCCGGGAGCTCGCGCGCGTGAACGTGCCGGCGCGACATCTCAAGGTGACGGCCGAGTCGCCGATGCAGGCCTCGCGCGACAGCCTGCTGCAAAAGATCCGCTACGTCACGGCGCGGGTGAAGGAGCTCGAGCCGAAGCTCCAGGAGAGCGAGCGCCGCG
>JBGPIJ010000104.1:0-9282 GCA_041484865.1 Gemmatimonadota bacterium | reverse complement strand
GGTGCCCGGTCGGCAGATCGCGACCAGTATGTCGGGGAGCGGCACGCCGACGCTCCCTTCGCGGACCGCGTGGAGCGGCATCACGATCGCACCGGTGACCGTCTCGGTGAGCCCGTACCCTTCCAGCACCTTCACTGAGCCGCCGCGCTTGGCGACCGTCCGCTCGAAGCGTTCCTTGACCGGAGCCGGCAGCGCGTCGCCGCCGCAGAATGCCCCCTTGAGAGAGGAAAGATCGGCTCGACGGAAGCTCGGGTCCCGGCACAGCGCCTCGTAGAGCGTGGGCACGCCGGCGATCATGTTCGGCTGCTTCTTCCGCACCAGCTTCCCCACCACCTCCGCCGTGAATAGCGGCACCAGGATCACCCGGCAGCCGGTCATGAACCCAACGTTTACGAGCGCGCCGAGCCCGAAGCCGTGAAAGATCGGAAGCGCCGCGAGAATCCTGTCTCCAGCCTCCAGTCGCACCCAGGTGGCGAGCTGTATCGCCTCGGCAATGAAATTCCGGTGCGAGAGCATGATCCCCTTTGGCGTTCCGAGAGTCCCGCCGGAGAAGAGGATGCCTGCCATCGCATTTGTGTTGAGCGCAGGGCGGGGCGCGGGGGGATAAGCGCGCACCGTGAGATCCTTCCACCATCGGACCGGTGCGTCGCGGGGCACCGCGCGGATCTTCCGGCCCTGCATCAGCCAGAAGGCCAGTTTTCGGACCGGGGTGAGCGCGTCGGAGACGCGGGTAAGGATCAGAGTCTCGAGTGGAGTGCGGCCCAGCGCGCCGCGGAATCGGTCGTACAGGGTGTCCAGGGTCAGGGCGAACCGTGAACGGCTCAGCGTGATCAGCCGCTCCACCTCCGGCGTGGTCGACAGCGGATGGATCATCGCGCTGATGGCGCCGAGCCGGTTGGCGGCGTAGAAGGCGATCACACCCTGGGGGGAGGTGGGGAGTGCGATGGTGATCCGGTCACCCGGGCCCATGCCGAGCGATGCGAGGCCGTCGGCCACCTGGTCAACCATGCGGCCGAACTCCCGGTACGTGGCCGTGGCACCCAGAAAGTCATAGGCCACGGCTTCCGGCACTCGCCGGACCGTGGCCATGATCGCGTCATAGAGCGAGCACTCTGGGTAGGCGAGGTGACGGGGCACCTCACCGTAGGTGGCGAGCCAGCGCGGCGGGTCTTCCATCGGGTGATCCCTGGGCGAATACCTAGTAAGACGTCAGCGCGCCGACAACGACATCGCTCGCAACGCGGTACTAGCCGACCACGACCGCCAGCGTGATCGCGCGGCGCAAGCCGGGGTTTTGCGTCGCCGGGCTCATGGTGCCTTCCTGGTTCGTCGTCCCTCCGTAAGCAGCATGGGGCAGACCGCCTGAACTGAGGGTGAGGCTCGAGTGAGCGTATCGATCAACGCGCCAGGGAGACCTGGACGACTTGACGGCCATCTGGCGAGAGGACGAGTGCTCGCCTCTCCTGTGAACGTCGATCGAGACTAGGCGAGTGGACATACAACCTCCGCTTGTAGCATGGGGCAAACCGGCTGAACTGACGATGAGCTTCGGATGAGCCCTTCGATCAATGCGCCGTGAGCGCGCGTCTCGAACGCTTCGCGCGCGACTTCGCCGCGAAGGCGGCGAAGCTCGAAGTCCCCCGCGCGATCGCCGACACGTTCGGCCCGTACCGCCACGATCCGGTGTCCACGACTACCATCGTGCGTGGCGCTGGGCGACGAATCGGGCCGGGCTCCGGCGTGGCGCGTCGGCGCCTAGCTCGTTGCGGAGCTTGAGTGCCCGAGGAGAGAGTCGAACTCTCACGCCGTTGCCGGCACGGGATTTTGAGTCCCGCGTGTCTGCCATTCCACCACTCGGGCCGGGTTGTGGCGCTTCAACTTACTTAGCCAACACTCGTCTCGGCACTACGTCTGGCAGTTCCTCGCTTACGTGAATAAAACCGGGCGGTCAGCTACCCTGACCGCCCGGTTGTCTTTCGGGGGCTCGCCGGGAATGGCGGCGAACGTCAGCGCAGCCAGTTCCGGGGTCCCAGCGTTCGCTCGCGGCGCTCGCGGCGCATCTCGGCGATCCATTCCTGGAAGCGTTGCCGCATCAGCTGATAGCGCGCGTGTTGCACCGGCGAGAGATACTCGGCGATCTCCCGGTCTTCGTCTCCCTCGAGCTCGATGAGCGCGGCGCGGTTCTGCCCACGCGCCTCCATGAGCTTCCTGACGCTGTCGCCGTTCGCGGCGACGCCGGGCTGGAGCTGATCCCGCAGCTCCTGCACCACGGCGCGCTGCTGCTCGGCGATGTCGCGCCGCCGCGCGAGAAACCGTTCCTCGGTGGCCTGGAGCTTCGCAGCCTGGTCGTCGTTCAGCTGCAGCTCGGTACGGACGCGCGCGCGCCAACGCGCCAGCACTTGTTGGCGGAGCCGCTGCGCCTGGCCGCGGTCTCGGCCCGAGTCTCCCGGGTTCTGTGCGGCGAGCGCCGGTGCCAGCAGGAGCAGGGCGACCCACAGGATGCGCTTCATCAGCCCTCCATCGAGCGTAGCAACCGTCGCAGCTCGGGCGCGTTCAAGTCGTCAAGCCCCGTCTCCGCGACGACGGGTTCCTGATCGAGCGACTGGTCGAACGTGCGAAGGATTTCCGCCAGGTCGTCGGCCGAAAGGTCGTTCAGGTTGATGCCCACGGGCGCCGCGATGGTGGTGGAGAGCGGCGCCTGACGCCGCCCCACGCCCCGCACCACGATCCCACCGCCCACGACCAGCACGACCATCGCGGCAATCCTAAGCCCCACGATGGGGCGCGCCGCCCAGCGCACGCGGGCGGCCGGCTCGGCGAGGCGCGCCAGGACCGCCTGTGCCGTCCGCTCCACATCCAGCCGCTCCGCCGCGCGCGCGCCAAGCCCGCGCGCCAGCTCGCGCAGCTTCTGGTCTTCCATCTCGTCGTGTTTCACTGCAAGCGCTCCTTCAGTCGTTTGACGGCGTGATGATAATGCACCCGCGCGGCGCCGGAAGACGTTCCCAGGGCCGCCGCGATTTCATCATATTCGATCCCCTGCTGGGCCCGCAGCAGGAACACCTCGCGCTGCATCCGCGGCAGCCGCGCGATCTCCTCATTGAGCCGCACTTCGACCTCCCCCGCCACGGCCCTGTCGTGCGGATCGCCCCCGGGCGCCCGGAGATCCTCGTCGAGCGGCAGTGTGGGTGCCCGCTTGGCGCGCCGCACCGAGTCCTTGAGTACGTTGCCGCCGATCGTGAGCAGCCAGGTCCGGAACTGACACTCACCCCGAAACCGATCGATGGCGCGAAATGCGCGCACGAAGCTCTCCTGCACCAGGTCGTCGACATCGGCATCGGAGGCCCCCGCTCCACTCAGGAAGCGCGCCAGCGCGCGCGCGTGCCGGCGCACCAGCTCGGCCGCCGCCTGCTCGTCACCGCTCTGCCACGCGGCGATCAGCGCCGCATCGGTGACGGCGGCGAGGTCCACTTGGGCCATGCGCTTGGGGGGATAGACGGTTGAGATGAGAGAATATTAAGGGGCGGTACGAAGGCACAGGGCGGTAAAGGGCGGTAAGAAGGCAAAGGGCGGTAATAGGCGGTAGGGTACCGTAGCGTGCGGTATATTGCTACCGCCCCTTACCGCCCAATACCGCTCATTACCGCCCAAAATCCTGGGAGACCGGCCTCGCATCCCCCGCTCGTGATTGCGCATCGCGGCGCCTCCGGGTACGAAGTCGAGAACTCGCTCGTCGCGTTCCGCCGGGCGGCACAGCTCGGCGCGGACGGGATCGAGCTCGACGTCCATGCCAGCGCCGACGGGTCCCTGTTCGTGCACCACGACGAGACGATCCCGCCTCACCATCTCATCTCCGAGCTCACTGGGACCGAGATTCGACGCCTGACGCTCCCGAACGGGGAGCCGATCCCGACCCTCGACGAGGCGTTGGCGGTGGCGGGCCGGCTTCAGGTCTTCGTCGAGGTGAAGGGTCTCGACCCGCGCTACGACGCGCGTCTCCTCCATGCGATCGATCTGGGCCCGAACCCGGGCGGGTACGCGGTCCACAGCTTCGATCACCGGATCATCCGCCGTCTCGGCGCCTTGCGCCCCGCCCTGCCCCGCGGGGTGCTCTCCTCCTCGTACCTGGTGCAGCCGCTCGCGCCGCTCGAGGACACGGGTGCGGGAACGCTGTGGCAGGAGCGCGGCTTCGTCGATCGCGCGCTCGTCCTGGCGGTGCACGCCATCGAGCGCCGCGTGTTTGTCTGGACGGTGGACCAGCCCGAGGAGATGCGGCGGCTGATGTCGCTCGGTGTTGACGGACTGTGCACCAATCTGCCCGACGTCGGGCGGCGGGTGGTGGACGCGCGTTAAGTGGACCGACTCCCCCGGATCACCGACGTCCACATTCACGTGCAACCGTGGCGCGAGCTCAATTCCACGGCACTCGAAGTGATGCAGCGCGGCAGGGACAAGCAACAGTTAGAACTGCTGCGTCGGATAACGGATGACCCCCAAGCGCTGCTCGAGGTCATGGATGCGGCGGGCGTCTGGCGCGTGGGACTCGTCAACTATCCTGCACCGGAGGTCATGGGGCTCACCGACGCGACGAACGCGTTCTCGGCCCGTTACGCGCAAGCGAATCCGGAGCGCCTGTTGCCCTACGGCGGGGTACATCCGCGGTTCAGCCGCGACCCCGCGGGCGACGTGGACCGCCTGGTGGATCTGGGGATTCGCGTCCTCAAGATTCACCCGCCGCACCAGGGCTTCCCGGCCAACGCGTACACCGACGGGCTCGATACCCTCGGCGCCATTTACCGGCGCTGCGAGGAGCGCAGCCTACCGGTGATGGTTCACACGGGAACGAGCATTTTCCCGGGGGCGCGCTCCAAGTATGGGAACCCGATGGACCTCGACGACGTGGCGATCGATTTTCCCGATCTCACGCTGTTGATGGCGCACGGCGGCCGGCCATTGTACATGGCCGAGGCGCTGTTCCTGCTGCGGCGGCATCGACGGATCTGGCTCGACGTCTCCGGCATTCCGCCTGCGAAGCTGTTGGAGTACTTTCCGCGACTTGCGGAGCTGGCGGATCGAGTCCTCTGGGGCACGGACTGGCCCAGCCCGGGCGTCATCGGCATGAAGCGCAACATCGACCAGTTCCTGGCGCTGCCCCTTTCAGACGCGCACCGGAAGGCGATTCTCGAGACCAATGCGTTGGCTGTGCTTCCTTCTCGCTAGCGCGGCGGCCGCCCAGGCGCCGCCCGTCAAGCCGCTGCACTTCGACTTTTCCGTCATTCCCGTCACGCGCGATTCATTCGTATTTTTTCTGGATCGCAAGCCCCGCGGCTACGCCGTATGGCAGTACGAGCGCCGCGCGGTCGAGACGCGGCAGGAGATCGTGTACACGTCGCATTCAGAATTTCCTCCGTTGGTGGAGGAGGATCTGCGGGTAGTGCTCGACCCGCTCTCCGGCGCTCCGATCTCGGCGTTCCCTCGGTACGATCTCTCGTCGCCGGCAAGCGATACGACCATGAAGGAGTACGATCTCGACGTGCGGGGAGACACGATCCAGGGTCGCCGCCGAGTGCTGACCAAGAAGGGGCCGCCCGCGATCACACCGGTGCACCATACACTTCCCGCCGGGGTGGTGTTCGCCGAGTACGAGCTGTACGCCGCAGCGGTGACGAACGCAGCGCCCGGAGATTCGCTCGTCATCCCCGCCTACGACGAATTCGGGGACTCGCTCGCCACCCTCATTTTCGTGGTGGGCGAGCCGGTGAGCATTCAGGTCCCCGCGGGACGGTTCGATGTGCTGCCGCTCCGGAGCGGGAACTTTCGTCTCTACGTCACCCGCCAGGATCCGCGCCGCGTCGTCAAGGGAGAGACCCTCGACGCGCGATTCAGTTTCGAGCTGGCGCGCAGCGCGCCCGTCGTTCCCACCGAGCCGTAAGGAGCAACGCACGCATGCGCAACATCGCAGCAGTCACTCTTGCGATCGTCATCGGGCTCTCGTGGCCGCGCGGCCTGCCGGCCCAAGCGGGCATCGTTCATTACGAGCGGTTCAGGCTGCCCAACGGCCTGCTCGTGGTCTACTCGGAGAACCACACGACCCCGGTGGTCTCGGTAGACCTCTGGTACAACGTAGGCTCGCGCGACGAGCCACCGGGCCGGTCGGGGTTCGCGCACCTGTTCGAGCACATGATGTTCGAGGGCTCGGCCCACGCGCCGAAAGGGATGCATTCGCATCTGATTGAGAGCGCCGGCGGGCAGGATAACGCCTCGACCGCGGAAGACCGCACGAACTACTTCGAGACCGTCCCGTCGAACTACCTGAACCTCGTGCTCTGGCTCGAGGCGGACCGTATGCGGTCCCTCGCGATCACCGACGCCACCTTCCACAACCAGCGGGAGACGGTCAAGGAGGAGCGGCGGTTGCGGGTGGACAACCAGCCCTACGGCGATGTGTTCGCGGACGGGCTGGCCTGGCCGTACGACACCGCTGCCTGCTTTCCGTACGCGCACAGCGTCATCGGCTCGATGGCTGACCTGGACGCCGCCACGGTGGCGGACGTCACGGCGTTCCACGACACCTACTACGCCCCGAACAACGCCACGCTCGTTGTGACCGGGGACGTGCGGCCGGGCGAGCTGCGCCGGCTCGTCGCCCTATACTTCGGCCCGATCGCGCGCCATCCCAACCCGCCTCCCCTCAGCTGTCACTATCGGATCGCTCCGGGGATCGGACATCGGACGGTGCAGGACGCCCATGCCAACCTTCCGGCGGTGGTGCGCATCTACCGGGTACCGCCGCACGAAGATCCCGACAGCCCCGCCCTGGGACTGCTCAACATGATTCTGGGCGAAGGGGAAAGCTCGCGTCTCAACGTCGCGGTCGTACGCCGCGACCAGGCCGCCCTGGGCGTGCAGGTCGGCATGAATCCGTACGACGCGCGGCGCGGGCCCGGCGTCCTGCTCGTTCTCGCGTTGGCGAACCAGGGGATCGATCCACACGCGCTCGACAGCCTCGTCTCGGCGCAGATCGACAGCATCCGCACGGCGGGCGTCACCGCGGACGAGCTCGAGAAGGCGAAGAACATCTTTCGAGCCGGGGTGGTCCACAGCCGCGAGACCGCGCTCGGCCTCGCGGAAGAGATTCAGCACTACCTGATGTTCCACGACTCGCTGGCGGAGATCAACACCGATCTTGCGCGCTACCTCGCCGTCACCCCCGCCGACATCCAGCGGGTGGCGAACAAGTACCTCGATCCGGCGAACGCCATGGACGTCATCGTCCAACCGGGCGCGGGCATGGCGGGCCATCCGGGAGGGACTCAATGATGGCGGTCGGTGAGACGGCGGTCGGGCGGTCGGGCGGTCGGGTGCTCGGAGTCCTGGGGCTGGTCGCGGGCTTGTTGACCGCCAGTCCGCCCGAGCGGCTGACGGCCCAGGATTCGTTCCCGAGCCATCCGCCCAAGGCCGCGCCGCTCGCCCCGGTGCGGTTCCCGCCCTTCAAGGAAGCGACGCTCCCGAACGGCGTGGAGCTGATCCTGATCGAGAGCCACGCGCTGCCGGTCGTGTCCGCGAGTCTGAGCTTCCGGGCGGGAGACATCTTCGATCCTCCGGGCAAAGAGGGCGTGGCCACGTTCGCCGCCGAGCTGCTGACGAAGGGCACGCGGACCCGGTCGGCGGAGCAGATCGCGGCGACGATCGAGGGTGTGGGGGGCAGTCTGTCCGCGAGCGCGGGGGAGGATTTCCTCACGATCTCCGTCGGGGCACTGAGCGATCGGGTCGGACTGATGTTCGATCTACTCGGCGATGTGACGCGCAACGCGACCTTCCCGGACGCAGAGCTGGCGCTGGCGCGGACGCGTCAGCTCTCGGCCCTGGCCCTCGAGATGTCGCAGCCGGGCAGCGTCGCGTCGCGCATGTACCGCAAGGAGATCTACGGGCCGAATCCGTACGGGCGGAGTCCCACCGAGAAGAGCTATCGCGCGGTCACGCAACGGGACATCCGCGATTTCGCGGAAACGCGGATCCGGCCGCAGGGCGCGCTCCTCGTCGTCGCCGGCGACGTGACGCTGGCGCGGGCCGAGTCACTCGTGCAGACGGCGTTCGCCGGCTGGGCGGGCGCGCCCCCGCCCTCCCCCGCGCCGGTCACGGCACCTGCGAGGCGGGCCACGGACATCGTGCTCGTACACCGTCCCGGCTCCGCCCAGTCGACCGTGCTGGTAGGGAACACGACCGCCCTGCCGACGGACTCGCTGTACTATCCCGGTCGCGTGGTGACGCAGGTGCTGGGCGGCGGCGCCGATTCGCGCCTGTTCCGCGTGCTGCGCGAGCAGGAGAGCTGGACCTACGACGCCCACGCTGTGCTGCGGAGGTTCCGGGGCGTCGGCTACTGGGTGGCGGCACTCGAAGTGCGCACCGAGGCGACGGACAGTGCCCTCAAGGAGCTGCTGCACCAGATCGAGCTGATCCGCACCGAGCCGATGGCCGGGCCCGAGCTGGACGCGGCGAAGGGGTATCTCGTGGGCTCGTTCCCCCTCTCTATCGAGACGGCCAGCCAGATCGCGGGCCAAGTCGCCACGACGAAGCTGCTCGGCCTCGGGCCCGACTATCTGCGGCTGTTCCGGGAACGGCTGAGCGTGGTGACGGCGGCGCAGGCCCGGCTCGCCGCGCGGCGGCTGTACCACGCCGGGGAGTTCTCGATCGTCGTCGCGGGAGACGGAGCCAAGCTCTATTCCAAGCTCAAGGCGATCGCGCCTGTCCGCATCGTGGACCTCCAGGGGAGACCGCTCACGGAGAGCGATCTCGTGCCCCAGGCCGGGCCCCTGCCCCTCGACTCGGACCAGCTCGTTTCGCACCGCGACAGCTTCGTGGTTCTAGTGCAGGGGCAGCCGATCGGGACGCGGACCACGCAGTTCGAGCGGACCGCCGATTCACTCCTGTACCACGAGCACTTCGTCCTCGGCGCCGCAGGCGAACAGCAGCTCACCCTGGCGTTCGACGCGTCGGACATGAGTGTGAAGCGCGTGGATGAGACGGGCACAATGCGCGGCCAGAAGAACGAGGTCCACCTCGTCTATGGCGCCGGACGGGTCAAGGGGAGCGCCATCATGCCGCAGCCGAGTGGCCCGCCGAGGACGCTCGCGATTGATACCGCGATCGTCGCGAACACCTACGACGACAACGCCATCAACGTCGTCATTCCGGCGCTGCCGCTCGCCCTAGGCAGGACGTTCCCGATCCGCATGTTTTCATCAGGTGACGGACGGTCCAAGGTGTTCACCGCCACCGTGAGCG
>JBGPIJ010000103.1:0-9341 GCA_041484865.1 Gemmatimonadota bacterium | reverse complement strand
CTCAACCCGCGCATGACGGTGCGGCAAGCGCTCGCCGAGCCGCTCGCGATCCACAGGCTCGCCAGGGGAAAGGCCCGGGAGGCGCGGATCGCGGCCCTGCTCGATGAAGTGGGGCTCGACCGCGGCTTCGCGCCGAGCTACCCGCACGAGCTGTCGGGCGGGCAGCGCCAGCGCGTTGGGATCGCGCGCGCGCTCGCGCTCGAGCCCCAGGTTCTCGTGCTCGACGAGCCGGTGAGCGCGCTCGACGTGTCGGTGCAGGCGCAGGTGCTGAACCTGCTGTCGGATTTGAAGGAGCACCGCCACCTCACGTATCTCTTCATCGCACACGACCTCGCGGTGGTGCAGCACATCGCCGATCGGATCGCGGTGATGTACCTGGGGAAGATCGTCGAGTTGGCCCCGGTCAAACTGCTGTACAGCGCGCCGCGTCACCCGTATACCGCGTCGCTCCTGTCCGCCGTGCTGGTGCCCGACCCCGATGCGCCGCGGAGCCGCATCGTGCTCTCGGGCGAGCTACCGTCGCCCGTGCATCCGCCGTCCGGGTGTCCGTTCCATCCCCGCTGCCCGCATCGCAAGAAGAACGAGCGCTGCCGCACCGAGCCGCCGGCTTTGCGCGAGATCACGCCCGGTCAATTCGCCGCCTGCCACTTTGCCGAGGAGCCGCTGTGACCAGTTGCCTGCTGCTGTTGCAAACGATCACGAATCTCTACAGCGCGCACCCTGGTCCCGGGCTGCCCGACCGCTGGAGTCTCACGCGGATCCGCCATGTGGAGCCACCGAGCTTCAGCGTCACTTCGGGCCACACGGTGCGCGTCGAGGCCAATGCCCAGGCGGGATTTGCGAGCCACCGCCTGCGCGTACCGCTCCGGCCGGCGAGCGGCACGCTCACCTGGAAGTGGCGTACCGGCACGCCGCTCTCGGACGCGCGGCTCCACTCGCGCGAGCGGGACGACAGTCCGGTGCGGGTCTTCCTCCTCTTCGACGACGGCCGCATGATCTATTACACCTGGGGTAACGCCGAGCCGATCGGTGACACCTTTCACATCTGGACGGGGGCGTCGCGCGCCGTGATGGTGTTGCGCCGAGCGGAGGACGCGAACGGCTCGTGGTACATGGAGTCGCGCGATCCGTTCGAGGACTACCGCCGCGCCTTCAAGCACGCGGCTCATCCGATCGTTGCCGTCGGCATCGGGGCGGACACCGATCAACTGCACGATCACACGATTGCCGAGGTCGGAGAGATGGTATGGGAGTAAAGGGGGAGTGGGGGAGCGGAGGCGTGGGGCGCGGCCGTCTCACCGCCGTGCTCGGCGATCCGCAATTCTGGGTCCCCGTGATCGTGCTCATCGCCGGGCTCGTGGTGCTGCGATGGATCAGCTGACGACGCTCCACGCGTCGCGCCTGCGGCGCCTGCAGCTCGTGGGCGTCGCGAGCGGCTTCACCGCGGGCGCCTGGCTCGGCGCCGCCGAGGCGCCGACCAAGATGGTCACGCTCGGCATCCCGCCCGTGGTCATTTCGCTCGTGATGGTGCTGGGCGTATTTCTCGCCCGTTGGAGCCTGCCCGCCCTGCTCCGCGGCAGCGCCGCGATCGGGGCCGACGTGCGTGAGGCACCCCATCTCGTCATCTGGGCGATTCTCGCCGGCTGTCTCTGGGCAGTGGCGAACACCCTCACGGTGTTCGCGATCCGCGACATCGGCCTGTCGATCGCATTCCCGTTGTGGAATGCGAACTCCCTGCTCGGCATCGTGTGGGGATTTCTCTTTTTCAACGAGCTGCGCGGCGCGGGGTGGCCGCGCTGGCTTGGCGTGTTGGGGGGCGCGGTGTTGATGTTCGTGGGCGCCACACTGCTCGCGGTCGTGTCGTCCACTCAGGCGCCGAGTGGCCACGCGCTGCGCGGCGTGGTGGCGGCGCTCACGGCGGGAGCGCTGTGGGGGACGATGTACATCCCCTACCGCAAGGCCTATCTCACCGGGATGAACCCGCTCTCGTTCGTGACGTTCTTCACGATCGGCGAGCTGATCATGATGACGGGTCTCGCGCTCAGCGATCAGGGCGGAGTGACGCCGCTCGTGGCCGAGCTGACGCGCGCGAAGGCGGTGATTTTCTGGTTATTGTGCGGCGGGTTCGTGTGGGTGATCGGCGATCTATTTCAGCAGTACGCGGCGAAGTACATCGGCATCAGCCGGGGAATTCCCCTGTCGAACACCAATCAGCTGTGGGGCCTCGCGTGGGGGATCCTCGTGTTCGGCGAGTTGAAGGGCGGCGGGTCGGGCGTGTACGCGCGGGTCATCGGCGGGTCGGTATTGATGGCGTTGGGTGCCGTGGCAATCGCGGTCGCGACTGCGACCGAGCGCGAGCACGAGCGCTGGCAGGAAGCCGGGAGACGGGAGGGCGAGCGCTACGGCATCGATCCCGCGTACGTCCAGTCGGCCATGACGGGTGAAACAACGCATCCTGCCGCGCAACGCCGTTCGTGGCTCGACTGGGTGGTCGTACTGGGCGCAACGGCGGTGTTCGTCGGGTTCGCCACCGTCGCTCAGGTTCCACACCTGGCGTTGAACTGGAGCGCGATGGTTGGGCTCGTGGCGGCATCGCTCGCGCTGCTCGGGGGAGCCGGGTGGGCGTTGTGGAGGGTGACGGGGTTCAATTGAACAACAAAGTGCGTGGGACTGCACAAAATGCGTGGGGAAGTGGGGCGGCTCTTCAAGGTAGAATTGCGTTTGTGATCATTACTGGCTGTGCGCCGCAGCTGGGCGCGGTCCCGTTAGGCGCCTGAAGGAGTACCGAGATAACCCCCATGCGACTCGGCCTCACTGTTTACCTTTTCTCAGCGATCGCACTCCCGGCATTCGGCCAGGAACCGATCGCTGCGGCGAAGCGCGTGCCTGCGAGGTCACTTGATTCGACCTTGCCGTCTGTCCCATTCGAGACGTGGCTGGCCGACCTCCGCGGCATCCCTACATCTGCCATCAGATGGGAAGTGAATGACTGCGGTGAAGGCAGCGATGGGCGGCTCGCCCCCACATGCGTCGAGGCCATACTTCCTCTGGCCGCTGACACGATCGCGCATGTAAGTCTGATTGTCGATGGGCTTGATGGTGCCCGCTCGAACCCTACGATATGGGATCTCTCTGTTGGTGCAGGCTACTCATTCACCGGCTTCAAGACGCTCCGCGAGTGGGCGGCACGCGTCGTCGCCTCCGTCAAGGACACGGTTCCCAGGGACACGGGCCTCGGCACCGGCACCTCTGCCGCAGCGCGAACCTTCAATCTTCAAGCCCCCGGCCAACGCGACTCCCTTCTGGCGGTGCTCAAGAGGGAACGCCAGTTGTGGCGAGCCAGCCGCCCACGGGACTATCGGTTCCTGTTGCAGGTGGGTTGCTTCTGTCCCGGCACCCGGGGATGGCTCGTGATGGAAGTGCGAGGCAGCGAACTGCGGGCGCGGGACCGAGCCGGCAAACCCGTGCCTCTGACCGATTGGAACACCTTCAGTATTGATGGACTGTTCGACATGCTGGAGCGGTCAGTCGACCGCGATGCCGTGGTCCAGGTCGGTTTCGACCCGCGCCGGCATTTTCCCGCATACGTCCGTACCGTGGCGCGGCCGGGTCCGGATGCCTGGACGATCATCGAGGCGCGAGAGTGGCGGCCGCTGTGAGCGCCGAGTGATAGCGAGGGCCCATGAGAAACCGTTTGGTCACAGCCGCGGGAGTCATGGCACTGCTCGCTGCCACCACGACCATGGCCGCTGCGCAGGTGGCTCCCGATCCCGTCGACTTTCGACCGTTCGCCGACGGTCGCAATTGGATAGTGAAACAGCCCCTCAAGTATCGGGTGGGGATCTCGCACGATAGTGTCATAGTTCCAGTGGGATTCGTTACCGACTTGGCGAGTATTCCGCCGGCCCTGCAATCCATCATTCAGCAGAATGGTCCGTATCTGCTACCTGCCGTCGTGCACGACTATTTGTATTGGATGCAGACGTGCACGCGCAATCAGTCGGATCGGATTCTACTGCTCGCGATGGTTGAAAACGACGTCGGAAAGTTTGATCGCGATGCCATCTACGGTGCGGTACGCGCTGCCGGGAGCTTTGCCTGGGCGGCGAACGCGAGGGACCGCGCCCGGAAGCTCCCGCGCGTGCTTCCGGCGGACCGGCTCCAGATCCGCGCGAAGACGCTCTGGCCCGAATACCAGAGGCAGCTCGTGAGAGACAACGTACCGCCGGGCCCGGAGATCGCGATTGCGGCTGCGTTTTGTGCCCGCGGTAGCATGAGCTTGAAAGACGCGCTGGAGAAGCCATGACCGGGCCGGCTCAGAGGCCATGGGGTTCAGCGGTTGACTTAGCCCTGCTTCTTGCGCCGATTCCCCATTCGATTGATCTCATGCTGCATCAACTTCTCAGTCACGGGGAGGTCCTTATGCAGTATTTGTTCCTGGCCGGTCGTGTTCTCTACGGTGGGTTCTTCCTGCTCGCGGGGATCGACCATTTTCGCTATGTGAACATGATGACGCCCTACGCCGGAGCCAAAGGAATTCCGGCCCCGCGCGTGAGCGTGCTCGGCTCTGGTGCGTTGGTCCTCTTCGGCGGCTTGAGCATTCTGTTGGGCGTCCGTCCCGCGTGGGGAGTCTTGTTCGTGACGCTCTTCCTCTTGCCCACGTCATTGCTCATGCACAACTACTGGGCCGACAAGGATCCCGGAGCAAAGCAAGCGAATCTCACCAACTTCAAGAAGAACATCGCGCTGCTTGGAGCGGCCTGGATGTTCTTGCTCATCCCACAGCCATGGCCATTGAGCCTGAGATGGTGAGAAAAAAGCGGGCAAGTGGGGGCGTGGGGGCGTAGACGTCACCGTTCCGTGCGCCGAAGCGCCGGCTGGGCGTGAAGCAGGTCCTGAAGGATGCCCCGGGCGCGTGCCTGCCGGACAAATCACTCGAAGGATCGGGTGGTGAGCGAAGGATGATAAAGGCGGCGATCAAGTCCACGCCATTTCTCTACAAGAGCCTCCGTCCTTGCGCCAAGCTCTTTCGTCGAGCACAGCGCGCATTGCACAGACGTGAAATCGACCGCTTTAGAAACCACTGCCGCCGTCTGACGACGCTTGTACCGGAAGCGGCGTTCGTGAAGGTTGGTGCGAATGATGGCATGACTGGAGACCCGTGCTCGGACATCTTGCTTGCCGACACGGCATGGAAAGGATTGCTGATCGAACCTGTTCCCTATTGTTTCGAGCGCCTGAGGAAAAACTTCCATGATTCGAGCAGGTTCTTGCCGGAGCAGGTTGCGATCGGTGCAGCTCCCGGAAGAGCGCCGTTCTACTATGTGGACCAAGAAGCGATCAAGAGCCTCCCCGATCTACCGCCTTGGTATGACCAGCTCGGATCCTTCGACAGGAGCAATATTCTAAAGCACTTCGACGGCGTGCTCGAGCCATTCATCGTCGAACGCGAGGTCCAAGTGTGCACTCTATCGGAAATCCTGCGGAGAACCGGGATAGGCAAGGTACACCTCCTACACATCGACACCGAAGGGCATGACTACGAGGTTCTCAAAACATTGGATTTTGCCGACCACGCACCCGTAGTGATCTTCATCGAGCACAAACACCTGCCCCCCGACCGGAAGGCAGCAATGCGTCGGCTGCTTCGCGAAAATGGATGCTCTGTGCGCGACTGCGGTGCAGACTATTGTGCGACATTCTATGCCCAAACACATCGCTAAGCCGACCGTTATTCAGGCAGCCGGCAACATCCCTAAGCGCATCGAGGAGTTTGTCGGCCGAGTCAACTCCGGACACACGGGTGTCAGGGTGGCGCGGATGATATCTCCGGTGGGTTGGCGGGAACCGGGGCAGCGACCGGAGTTTCAAGAGTTCACGCTCGTGCTGCGCGGCCTGCTCCGCGTCGAGCATGAGCGAGGGTTCCTCACGGTGCGAGCGGGAGAAGCAGTGGTTACGGAACCGGGCGAATGGGTGCGTTACAGTAGTCCAGAGCCAGGCGGCGCCGAATATGTCGCGGTGTGCGTTCCCGCCTTCTCCCCTGCGGCCGTACATCGCGACATCGCATGATGCGCGCCGACTCGGCACTGACCATCGCGTGTTGCGCGCTTCTTCCTTCAGCGGCGATCGTGGCGCAGGATTCAACCCCCTCACCCACGACAGTCGCGACGACGCACCGCACTCACTGGTGCTTTCGAGGGCGTCCCAAACCCGCCTGCGATGTCTTCTGGCTCACCGAGTTCGGGGTCGCCGCGCGCGTGGGCTACAACCAGCCATACGAGTCGGGGCCATTGTTCACCTGGGAGCTCGGTGGGATGGTCAATCACGGGACTCGCGGCGCGTTTGGGATGGCGGCCTTTGCTCAAGTCGGTGATGGAGTGGGGGCCGTTGGGATTCGCCCACGGCTCCGCTACTGGATCACCCCGACCACGAGTCTCGACCTCGCCCCCGGCGTCGTGTTGCATGGGTCGGGCCGGTCCCCAGGTTTTAGCGGACACATCGGGCTGAACTTTGGCGATTATGCGGCGGTCACGGCGCATGTCGTGGCACTGCGACCGGAGCCGTACGACATCGACCAAAGGACGCGAACGTTTGTTTTCGCCGGCGGACGGCTGGGCTCGGTACCAGGAACGATCGTCGGCATTACTGCTCCGATAGTGTTGCTGATCGCTTTGGTAATCGCGTGCAGCTCTGGCGGCTGTTTCGATTAGCGCAACCAAGTCCCGTCCCGATGTGTCCGACCCTGCCGCCCGCATCCGGAACTGACGACCGCTTTTCACCCACGTTGTGGAGGCATCGTGTCTGACCCCGCCCCCTCACTATTCGCCGCCTGGGAGAACTTCTACGTCATCGTCGGCTCCTCCGCCGGCGCGCTGACCGGTCTGCAGTTCGTCGTGATCACTCTCATCGCCCAGGCGCCGGGCCGGAGTACCACGGGCGAGGTCGCGGCGTTCGGCACGCCGACCATCGTGCACTTCTGCGCCGTCCTCCTCGGCGCCGCGATTCTGAGCGCCCCCTGGGTCCGGCTCTCGAGCGCAGCCCTCGCAATCGGCGTCTGTGCCGTTGCCGGGATGCTGTACGTCGCGCTCGTCGTCAGGCGCGCGCGACGCCAGACCGGCTATCGACCGGTGCTCGAAGACTGGCTGTGGCACACCGTGCTTCCGTTTGTGGCGTATGCGGCGCTGCTCGGGGCAGCCCTCCTGCTCCCCCGCACTCCCGCGCCGGCGCTATTTGTCGTCGCAGGCGCGGCACTGCTGCTCTTGTTCACGGGAATCCACAACGCCTGGGACACCGTCACGTACCTGGCAGTCGAGTGGTTACCGCGGCAGGAAGAGTCAGAAGACAAGAGCTGATGCACGCTCAGATGAAGCTCCTCTTCGCGTGGCCCTTGGCGCTGAGTATCGGATTGGCCGCTTGCTATGCGAACTTCGCACAGGACCCAAGAGGTCCTTACGACCCCCGGAGCGACGCCAACGCCAAGATCGAGGCCGCTCTCGCCGACGCTCGCGCTCATCGCAAGTTCGTGTTGCTCGACTTCGGTGCCAATTGGTGTCCGGCGTGCCGGGAGCTGCAATCCGCCTTCGCAGCCGCCGAGGTGCGGACTTACCTGAAAATGCACTTCAATCTCGTCCACATAGATATCGGAAACTTCGACCGGAATGGCGCCGTCACACGCGAGTACGGGTTCCCGACCTCCGCGGGGATTCCAGCGGAGGTTGTCCTGACGGCCGAGGGGAAGCCGATGACGATCGAGAGAGCTGGGGCGATGGGGCACGCGAGTGCGAGCGCCCCACTCCTGCTCGCTTGGCTCTCGTCATGGGTCGAGCAGACGCCGCATGCGGAGTCGACCGCTCCGGACCCTGGACCCATGGTCGATGCAGGACAAGTTCGAAGCGCCGCAGAGACGCTGGCCGTCCGCGTGGCCGGAGAGTCTCTCGGCACGTTCATTCCGCAGTTGGTGGTGCGCAACGACTCGGTGTTCAGCACGCTTACCGGAGTCCTGCATGGTTCGACGGTCCAGCGCGTTGTGACGATACACGACGCTCGATCGCTCAGACCCAGAGAGGTCTGGGATTCCACCAACGCCGAGCAGGTGCATCTCATTTACACAGCGGGGCGTGTCCGTGGCGCACAGGTGAGGCCGCGCCGGGAGGGTCCACCCGATACCCTGCTCGTGAACCAGTTCACCGACGCGGGTACGATCGACCGGCGCAACTTCATGATCGTCATACCGCGTCTGGCGCTGACGCCGGGAATGAGCTTCACAATGCCGGAATTCGATTCGTGGACAATGCGAACATATCCGGTGCATCTCACCGTCGGTCAGCGAGCTCCCGTGACCCTGCCCGCCGGCAGCTTCGACGCCTATCGGCTGGACATCACGGGAGATATGTGGGACATGCCGCAGACCTGGTATCTGAGCGCCGAAACTCCGCGGCGAATCCTCCGTATGGAGTGGCCGCGAGGCACGGTGTGGGATCTTGCCCGGTAACGGCGCGCTGTCCCGAACGCTGGGAGCGATCGCGTTGCTGAACGCTGCGGCTGCACCATCCCATCAGTTCAGGGCGGACCACGCGGCACAATCGGTGCCTGCGCGGGTCTCCCTCGCGAGTTTCGAAGAGAATGGGGTCGCGGTCGGGATCTTCTTCGAGAGCGTGGCGCCCGGGAAGGGGCGGTTGGACGGCACATTCACGCCGCTCGAGGCGGAGCTCCACTTGTACAGCAAGGATCTCCCCAAGCACGGGATTCGAGGACTCGGACGTCCGACCTTGCTCGAGATCATCTCGCCGCCGTCACTCAAATCGAGGGGGGCGCTCGTCGCGAGCCGACCCGCTACTGAGCGATTCGTCGCTGCGCTTGGCGCGAAACTGCCGGTCTACCCCGATGGCGCCGTCACCTTGAGTCTGCCGGTCTCCACCGGGCGCAATGGTCCCGTGACCGGCGAACTCTCCGTGACATATATGGCTTGTAGTGACCGAGTGTGCCTGGCGCCGGTGGTGGACGAGCGCATTTCGGTGAAGATTCCGGCGACCGTGACGCAATAGAGTAGCGATTAGCTTTGTCGCAACGGATCGAGCCGGCGACTTCGCCTCGGGAGACGCAGCGCATGACCCAACCGTCATATCCGTACGACACGCGCCTCGATGTGCGCTTCGCGTCGCTCGAACACATCGACATCCAGAAATTGGTGGATGCGTGTACGCATCCGTGGTACAACCAGACGCTGTGCCGCGTGAACGAGTCGGTGGTGCGCCTGGGCGTGGTGCAGGGCGAGTATCACTGGCACAAGCACGACGCCGAGGACGAGTTCTTCTATGTCGTGGAAGGACGATTCTTGATCG
>JBGPIJ010000102.1:0-9375 GCA_041484865.1 Gemmatimonadota bacterium | reverse complement strand
TATGCGACGTTCGTGTACGGCGTCGCGGCGATCGTCCTTGCCCTCGCGGGCGTCGTTTCGGGTACGCCACTCTGGGGCTTCGGCGGGCGCGACTGGGGCATCTTCGCGGCGCTCGCCGCCGGGCCGATGCTCGTGGGCCACACGGGGATGAACTACGCCCTGAAGCACCTCCCCGCCACGACGGTGAACGTCGCTTCGCTCGGCGAGCCGGTGGGCGCCACGCTCATCGCCTGGCTCGTCCCCGCGATCCACGAAGTCCCGCGACCGGCCACGCTCGCGGGCGGCGTGCTCGTGCTCGTGGGCATCGCGCTGTCGTTGATGCGGGACTCACCACGCACCACGCACGACGCACTGGGTAGCGGGGGCGGGCAGGGATCATGATCGTTGAGTCGGTCCGGGGGACGATTGTGGAAGCCATGCACCGCGTGCACGCGGCGGTCGTCGACGCTGCCGGAACTCTCGTCGCACGGTGCGGTGATCCGGAGCTGGTGACCTTCTGGCGTTCCGGCGCGAAGCCGTTTCAATCGATTCCGCTCGTGGAAGACGGCGCGATCCAACGGTTCGGCATCACGCCGCCGGAGGTCGCGCTCTGTTGCGCGTCACACTCGAGCGAGCCGGTCCAGGTGCAGCACGTGCGCGACCTGCTGGCCAAGATCGGATGCAGCGAGCGCGATCTCGTGTGCGGGCCGCATCCGCCGCTCTCCGAGCAGGTCGCCCGGGACTATGCGGCGCGCGGAGTCCGGCTCACGGCCATCTTCTCCAACTGCTCCGGAAACCACGCGGGGATGCTGGCGCTTGCGCGTCATCACGGCTGGCCGGTGGAGTTCTATGCGCGACTCGAGCACCCCGTCCAGCAGCGCTGTCTTGCCGCCGTGAGCCAATGGGCGGGCGTGCCGGCCGGGGCGATCGGGACGGCCGTGGACGGGTGCGGCGTGGTGTGCTTCGCCCTGCCGCTGCGCAACATGGCGTGGGCCTACGCGAAACTTGCCAATGCGAAATTCGGAATGGGGAATGCGGAATCGACGTCCGCTCATGCGTTCCGCGCTCCGCATTCCACATTCCCCATTGTCGATGCCATGCTTCGCCATCCCGAGCTGATTGCCGGTGAGGGCCGGCCGTGCACCGCGATGATGCGCGCGCACCCCGGTCGTGTGGTCACGAAAGTGGGCGCGGGGGGCGTGTATTGCGGCCTCCTCACGAAGGAAGGGTTGGGCATCGCCCTCAAAATCGAGGATGGCAGCGGCGCCGCGGCGTCGCTCGCGATGGCGGCGGTGCTCGCGGAGCTCGGCCTCAGGCCCCAGCCCGACGCGGTGACGTCGCAGCGGATACTGAATACGCGTGGAGAGGCCGTAGGCGAGCTGCGGGTAAAGGGGGGATTGGAGCAATGAAACGATGCGACAGACCTGAGACGGGATGCGTAACGTGACGACGCACGGGTCGGTCCTGGACGGCGAGACGCACGCGCTCGTGCGCGCGGCGATCGCCGTCGCGAGCGGCGATACGGCGGCGCTGCGTGAGCGACTCGTCGCCGCGCTCGTGGCCCACGTCGCCCCGCGCGACGTCGACGAGCTGATGCTCCAGAGCATGCTCAACGTGGGGTACGCGCTCGCGCTCCAGGCGTTCGGGGTCTGGCGGGAGATCGTTCCGACGGCGGACCCGGGCGAGGCGCTGTCACACGACCAGTGGCGCGAGTGGGCGGAGCGCGGGGCCCGCGTGTGCAGCCATGTCTACGGCCGCACGTTTCATAAGCTGCTCGTGAACCTCCGGGGAATGCACCCGGCGCTCGAAGCGCTCGTGGTGGTGGACGCGTACGGCAAGTTGATCGGCCGTGACGGGCTCGACCTGAAGCGTCGCGAGCTGTGCACCATCGCGGAGATCGCCGTGCTCGACACGCCGCGCCAATTGCACGCTCACCTGCGGGGCGCGCTCAACACCGGATCGACGCCGGAGGAAGTGGACGAGGTCGTGGCGCTCGTGGAGCAGGACGTTGACACGGCGCACGCGCTGCGAGTTCGGGAGCTGTGGGAGGACGTGAGGCGCAGGAACCTTTGAGCTCGAAGAGCTCGTACCAATGCGGAATTCGGAATGCGGAACGCGGAATTGAAAGGGAGGCCTCGTGCCGCCGCGTGATTTGAAGGTTCGTACGCGCACATTTGCGCTGGCGGTCATCGGGCTCGTAGAAGAGCTTCCGCAGGGACGGACTGCAGACGTGATCGGCCGGCAGCTACTGCGCGCGGGCACGTCGGTTGGGGCGAATTACCGTTCAGCATGTCGAGCGCGGTCGCGAAAGGAGTTCGTGGCCAAGATGGGAATTGTGGAGGAAGAGGCGGACGAGACTCAGTTCTGGCTCGACCTGGTTATTGAACGCGGGCTCGGCGACACGCAGCGGTTGGCGCCTTTGCGGGAACAAGCCCGTCAGCTCGTGGCCATCGCGGTTGCGTCGATCCGCACGGCGCGCGGAGCTCGTGGTTCAACTCCGCATTCCGCACTCCGCATTCCGCATTCCAACTAGTGTTCATTGATCGCGCGGTCGTTCACGTCGCAGCGGGTGGCGGAGGCGCCGGGGCTTCGTCGTTCCGGCGGGAGAAGTTCGTGCCCAAGGGGGGACCCGACGGCGGCCACGGCGGCTCAGGGGGCAGCGTCTTCGCGCGCGCGGATGCGAACCTCGCGACGCTGCTCGACTACCGCTATCGCACCGAGTGGAAGGCGGACCGGGGCCAGGACGGCAAAGGAAAAAACATGACCGGGAAGTCGGGGACGGATCTCTATCTCCCCGTGCCGCCGGGGACGGAAATCCGGGACAGCGCCACGGGCGAGCTCGTGGGCGAGCTGGTGCAGACGGGCGACGTCCTGCTCATCGCCCGCGGGGGGCGCGGGGGACGCGGCAATGCGTCATTCGCGACCGCTACCCACCAGAGTCCGCGCGAGTGGGAGCCGGGACAGCACGGCGAGGAACGCGACGTGGAGCTCGTGCTCAAGCTCATCGCCGACGTGGGGCTGCTGGGCGAGCCGAACGCGGGAAAAAGCACGCTCCTCACGGTCGTATCGGCGGCGCGCCCCAAAGTCGCCGACTATCCGTTCACCACGCTCGAGCCCCACCTCGGCGTGGTCGGGTTGTCCGATCACCGCTCCTTCGTCATGGCCGACATTCCCGGGATCATCGAGGGCGCGCACGAGGGCAAGGGGCTCGGCTTGCGCTTCCTGCAGCATGTGGAGCGCACGCGCGTGATCGCGGTGCTCGTCCCCGTGGATAGCCCGGTTCCGCAGGCGACCTATGACCTGCTGATGCGCGAAGCCGAGTTGTATGACCCGGGGATGGCCGTCAAGCCGCACATCGTGGTGTTGACGAAGCGCGACTTGCTCCCCGATGACGGCGTGCTGCCCACGATCCGCACGCAGCGCGGCGCCCCGCTGGTCGCGATCTCGGCCGTGACGCAGCAGGGAATCCGCGAGCTGCTGGAGACGCTGTGGCAGAGCCTGCCGGCCAGAACCGCGACGAGCTCGCAGCCTACTTAGCGCTCGCGCAGCTCCCGGGCATCGGTCCCGCGCGGCTGCGAGCCATCGTGCGCGCGTTCGAGAGCGCGCGTTCCGCGCTGTGCGCACCTCAGGGGGCGATCGCCGCGCTCCCGGGATTCGGACGGGCCGCGGCGAGCGCGATCCGTCGCATCAGTCCCGCTCCAGGACACGCGATCCTCGAAGCGCTCGATCGGCTGGGCGCCACCGTGCTCGTTCCTGACGACGCCGCCTTCCCGCCGCTGCTGCGGGAGATTCCGGACGCGCCATCGTGGCTCTACGTGTGGGGCGACGCGACGCTCCTGTCGCGCCCGGCGGTGGGGATCGTGGGAAGCCGGAATCACTCGGCGTACGGCGCGGCCGCCGCCCGGCTGCTCGCGGATGGCGCGGCACGGCACGTCGTCGTCGTGAGTGGAATGGCCCGGGGCCTCGATGCGGTTGCCCACACCGCGGCGCTCGACGCCGGCGGCGGGACGGTCGGCGTTCTCGGCAACGGCTTTGGCGTCGTCTATCCGGCCGCCAACCGCCAGCTCTACGAGCGCATGATCGCCCACGGCTGCCTCGTCACCGAGCTGCCGCCGGGCGAGCGGCCGCATGCCGGGGCGTTCCCGCGGCGCAACCGCCTCATCAGCGGTCTCGCGGGCGCCACCGTCGTCGTCGAAGCAGCGCCCGGCTCGGGTGCCCTCATCACCGCCGACTGCGCGCTCGATCAGGGTCGCACCGTCCTCGCGGTGCCCGGCCCCATCACCAGCCCAACCTCGCTCGGCTGCAACAAGCTCATCCAGCAGGGCGCGAAGCCGGCGCTCTCGGCGGCGGATCTTCTGGAGGAACTCGGCATCGGCTGCGCGCTCGGGGACGTTCACCCCAAGTTGGCTCCGCGCACGCCGCCGCTCGATTGCACCCCACTGCAGCGCGCTCTGTGGCAAGCGCTCGAGGCGGAGGCGAAGCACGTGGACGCGCTCCTCACCGTCGTCCGGGGCGATCTCGCCGCGGGCCCGGCGGACGTTCTCACCGCGCTGACCGAGCTCGAGCTTCGGGGCGTCGTGCGCCAGCAGCCGGGGATGATCTTTACGAGGTGTTAGGTGTTGGGTGCTAGGTTAGTTTGCTAACACCAAACACCTAACACCTTGCACCTCTATCTCCACGTCCCGTTCTGCGCGCGCCGCTGTAGCTACTGCGACTTTTCGATCGCCGTGCGCAAGCGGATCCCCGCGCGCGAATACGTGGACTGCATCCAACGTGAGCTCGACCTCCTGACCTCCAATGCCCGCTCCGGGTGGGCTGACCCCGGGGCGGCGCCCCGGGGTTCACGAGGCCGGGGCCCGGACACGATCTACCTGGGCGGCGGCACCCCCTCGCTCCTCCCGCCCGAAGCGATCGCGGCGCTGCTCGGCTCGATCTGCGACGTCCTTGGCGCTCACGCCGAAGCGAGTGATACGATTGAAATCACCCTCGAGGCGAATCCGGATGACGTGACGGCCGAGGCGGCGAGCGCTTGGCGCCGGGCCGGCGTGAACCGCGTGTCACTCGGCGCTCAGTCGTTCGACGATCGGGTGCTGACGTGGATGCACCGCACTCACGATGCGACCCGGATCGAAGCGGCGGTGCGCGCCTTGCGGAACGCCGGGATCGAAAACGTCTCGCTCGACTTGATATTCGCGCTGCCCGAAGAGCTGCAACGCGACTGGCACCGCGACCTCGATCTTGCGGTGGCGCTCCGTCCGTCTCACGTCTCCATCTACGGCTTGACGGTGGAGCCCCGAACCCCGCTCGCGCGCTGGATCGATCGAGGCCAGACTACGCGGCCTGATGACGAGCGCTACGCAGCCGAGTATCTCGCCGCGCACGAACGGTTGGGGCGGGCCGGCTATCATTTTTACGAAGTCTCGAATGCGGCCCTCGGTCCGCATCGCTCCCGGCACAACGCCGCCTACTGGTCGGGTCGCCCCTACCTGGGTCTCGGTCCCGCCGCGCACTCCTTCGACGGACAGGTGCGCCGCTGGAACTTGAGCGCCTGGGAAGCGTATCGACGCAACGTGCTCGCGGGGCGCTCGCCCGTCGACTCGGAGGAATCACTCACCGGGGAGCAGCGGGAACTCGAGCGCCTGTACCTGGCGTTGCGCACTGATCTGGGTCTGCCTCTTACCGCCCGGTCCCGCCTGTTAGCGGCCGTTACCGCCCGTTGGCTGGAAGAGGGGTGGGTGGAAGAGCGATCCGGTCGCCTGGTATGTCTTCCTGAAGGATGGCTTCGCCTCGATGCGCTGGTGGGCGCCTTGACTGGAGGCGGTGTAGCAGCGTAAATTATTACAGCCAAAGCGTTTGGCTCACCCATGACGACCTCTTTGAACGACCGCGAGCGTCAGGTCCTCGAGACCCTGATCGAGACCTACGTCCAGACCGCCGAGCCGGCGGGGAGCCGGACTATCGCCAAGCGTATGGGGATGGCCCTCTCGGCGGCGACGATTCGCAATACGATGAGTGACCTCGAGGAAAAGGGGTACCTCTACCACCCCCACACCTCCGCGGGACGGATCCCTACCGATCTCGCATATCGCGTCTACGTCGATTCGCTGATGCACCTGCAGGCAGTCTCGCTCTCGGAGTCGCACCAGATCCGCGAGGAGCTTTCGAGCGAGCGGAGCGCGGTGGATGCCATCCTCGAGCGCGCGGCGCAGGTCCTGGGGGTGTTGACCAAGGAGTTGGGCGTCGCGGTGAGTCCGTCGCTCGACGAAGCGGTCCTCGAGCGGCTCGAGCTGCTGCAGATCACCTCCGAGCGCCTGCTGCTTGTGCTCACGCTCAAGAGCGGCGCGGTACGCACGATTTTCGTGGAGGTGCCGGCGAATCTGAGCGCCGAGGCGATCGCGCAGGTCGCCTCCGTGCTGAACGGCCGGCTGACCGGGCTCACCCTCCGCGTGATTCGGACGACCGTGTCCGACCGGTTGCGCGATGCGGCGTCGGATCCGGACTCGAGCGAGCTGATCAACATCTTCATCCAGGAGGCGGACGACCTCTTCGACGTGTCGGGCACGGGCGGCGCGGCGGTGAACGGCGTTCTGTTGGGGAGCGCCCAGCTGCTCGCCGAGCAGCCGGAGTTCGCGACCAAGGAACGTCTCCAGGGACTAATGCAGATGACCGAGCGGCGCGACTTGCTGCGAGAGGCGCTCGCGCGCCGCAGCGGTGACGGGCTCACGATCACGATTGGCGGCGAGCACCATGATCCCGAGCTGGCGTCCTTCACGCTCGTGACCTCGTCGTATCGCGTCGGCCCGCTCGCCGGAGTGATCGGCGTGATGGGTCCCACGCGCATGCCGTACGACAAGATCGTCGCGCTGGTCGATCATACGAGCCGGCTCGTCGGAGACCTGCTGCGATGACGTCCGGCGTCGATTACTACGAGCTGCTCGGCGTCGAGCGCACCGCGTCGGAGGCCGAGATCAAGAAGGCCTACCGCAGGCTCGCGATGACCTACCATCCCGACCGCAACAACGGCGACAAGACGGCCGAGGAGAAGTTCAAGCAGATCACCGAAGCCTACCAGGTGCTCTGCGATGACGGGAAGCGCGCTGTCTACGACCGCTCCGGGGAAGCGGGACTGCGGAGCGGCGGGGGAGGGGCGGGGAGCTATGGTTTCAACCACTTCGATCTCTCCGAAGCGCTCAACGTCTTCATGCGCGACTTCGGGGGGATGGGCGGGTTGGATGCCCTGTTCGGGGGCGGCGAGCAGGCCCGGCGCGACCGGCAGCGCGGCGCGGACATCAAGGTCACGCTCAAGCTGACTCTCGCGGACGTGGCGAGCGGAGTGCAAAAGACAGTCCGCGTCCGCACCATGGATCGCTGCGCCGAGTGCGGCGGCTCGGGAGCCCGCAAAGGCAGCCGTCCGGAGAAGTGCCGCACCTGCGGCGGTGTGGGGGAGGTGCGCCGCGCCACCCACTCGATGTTCGGCCAGTTTCTCGCCGTGTCCCCGTGCCCAACCTGCGCGGGCGAGGGGACGGTCATCGCGCAGCCATGCGCCAAGTGTCAGGGCGACGGCCGGGTGAAGGCGGAGAAGACGGTGCAGATCGACGTGCCGGCGGGCGTCGCCGATCATCATTATCTCACCGTCCGCGGCCAGGGAGCTCCCGGTCCTCGCAACGGCCCGGCCGGGGATCTCCTCGCCGTGCTCGAGATCGCCGAGGACGCGCGCTTCGAGCGGCACGGCGACGATCTCGTTTATGACTTGCCCGTCTCGTTCACCCAGGCCGCGTTCGGCACCGAAGTCAGCGTGCCGACCCCGTATGGCGAAACGACCTTGAAGCTCCACGCCGGCACCCAGACCGGCACCGTGCACCGCGTCCGCGCGCAAGGATTGCCGCGCCTGGGCGAAGGCGGCCGCGGCGACCTGCACGTTCGCGTCCGGGTCTGGACGCCGACTCATCTGACGCCCGAGCAGCGGACCGTGCTCGAGCGGTTCCAGGAGATCGAGGGCGCACCGCCCCGTGAAGAGGGCAGCGGCAAGAAGTTTTGGAACGATCTACGACGGGCGTTCGGGGCATGACCCCGGGGCCGGGCCCAGGGGTGGCGGACTGTCTATTCTGCAAGGTTGCGAGCGGCGCCATTCCCGCGGGGATCGTGAAGCGCGCCGACGGGCTGATCGCCTTCAAGGACATCAATCCGCAGGCGCCGACGCATCTCCTCGTGATCCCGGCCGAACATGTGGCGACGCTCGATGCCACGCGCGATGCGGGCTTGCTCGGGCGACTGCTCGCGTTCGCGCGCGACGTCGCGCGCGAAGCCGGGCTCGCGGAGCGCGGCTACCGCGTCGTGGTGAACACCAATGCGGACGGCGGGCAGACCGTGTTTCATTTGCATCTCCACCTGCTCGGTGGACGCGCCATGCGATGGCCGCCGGGATAAACCCTTGCGACTCAAGAGGGTTTGCGCATAAGTTTTCAGCGCCCTCATCAGCCACACAGGGATCGATGCCGGATGTCATCATTCACGATGACGAGAGCTTTGAGCGGGCGCTCAAGCGTTTCAAGAAGAAATGCGAAAAGGCGGGGATTCTCTCCGACCTGCGGAGGCACCGTCACTACGAGAAGCCAAGTGAGCGCAGGAAACGCAAGGTGAACGCGGTGCGTCGCAAGAACCGAGGTACCCGAGCCGCGTGACTGTGGACGGTGTGCCGGAGCGGCTTCGTACCGCGATGAACGAAGCCCGCAGGCGACGCGACCAGCCGCGCACCATTCTTCTCTCCACCATTCTCGCCGATCTCAAAAACCGCGAACTCGAGCTATCCCGGCCCGCCTCCGACGAGGAGACGGCCGAGGTGCTGCGGCGCGGCATCAAGCGGCGTCGCGAAGCAGCCGACATCTATGCGGGTGCGCACCGCCCCGAGCTCGCGGAGAAGGAGCTCAAGGAAGTGCGCGTGCTCGAGACCTTTCTCCCCGCCGGCGCCGATGCCGCCGAGATTCGCGCCGCCGTGCGCGCGGCGATCGCCGGCGGAGCGCGGGACCTGGGCAAGCTGATGGGTCAGGTGATGCCGCAGTTCAAGGGGCGGGCGGACGGGAAGCTCGTGAATCAGATCGTCCGCGAGGAGCTGGCGGCGGCCGTATGACTTCCGTGGGAGGAGGGGGCGGATCCCCCTCCGTGCTGGAAACCCTCGAATTTCCGGGCGCGCTCGAGCGCGTGGCCGAGCACGCCGTGTCGCCGCTCGGCGCGGCCCGGGTGCGGTCCCGCCATCCCGCGACCGATCTCGAGGCCGTGCGCGGCGCGCTCGCTCAAGTGGCCGAGCTCGCGGCGCGCATCCTTGCGGACGACTCCATCCGGGCTGAGCCCGTCCCCGACATCGCCGCCGCGCTCGACCTCCTGGCGGTTTCCGGCAGC
>JBGPIJ010000101.1:0-9396 GCA_041484865.1 Gemmatimonadota bacterium | reverse complement strand
TCTAAGCGCGCAGCGCCTCTTCGTACCCGCCCCCTCCCGCCATCCGCTCATACACCGCATTCAACGTATCCGGCGACGCCGACAAGAACCTGCACCGGGCATCTCCTTTGCATCGGCACTCGACTTCCATCACGGCCACGGGCTCTTCCGACAGGCGCGTGATCAGGTCCGCCAGCATTCCCGACGAGAAGTAGCACATCGGGGCGTCGGCGGACCCGGGCTCGGCCTCGGCCCAATCGGTGCTGTCGATCGCGAGCGCTGGGCCGAGCGGCATGATGGTGATCGAGCCCCACCCGCTCGCCTGGAAGAATCCCGACAGCATCTCGTTGAGCCGCGCGGCGTCGAGCTCCTGGGGCGTGGTGGTCGTAACCTGGCTCGAGAGCCAGGCGCCGAAGGCGTGATAGATCCCTTCGCCCGCGGCGAAGCCTGCGTCCTGGAGGATGTCGATCGCGTGGTCGGGGGCGTCGCGCAGCAGGCTTTGGTGCAGTTGCCGCAGGGTCCCCCGGCCGATCGTGAGGCTGTCGGTGGTTGGGGTCGGGGGGGCGGTCATATGGGACGGCAACTTAGGGTTTCCCAGGCACGCGGCGCAAGAGTTGCCGCGCGTGCGTCGCCGCGTAGCGTTGACACTCGTGGGAATTGTCGCTCATTTCACGACGTTGCAAATGGTACGCTCGACATCCTGCCGTCGCGGGGGTCGATTTATGAGCCGCGTTTCCTGCCTGCCGTTCCTAACGGCGCTCGGCCTGCTCGCCGCGTGTCACGCCGACGATCTGCTGTCGAACCGCGCCGGTCCGACTTCCATCACGAGTCTCCCTCGAGCGCTGACCAGCGCGGAAACGCAGATCGTCGCCGCGGACAACGGGTTCGCATTCTCTCTCTTCCGCGAGATCGCCCGGCGGGCCAACCCCGACTCGAACCTGTTCATCTCACCGCTCAGTGCCTCTATGGCGCTCGGGATGGCCTACAATGGCGCGGGCGGGACGACCCAGACCGAGATGCAACAAACGCTCGGACTCCAGGGCGTGACGCTGGATGACGTCGATCGGTCCTACCAGAGCCTGATCGCCCTCCTGCGCGGCCTCGACCGGCACGTGACGTTCACGCTCGGCAACTCGGTGTGGTACGACGCCGCGTTCACCCCCCTGCCGGCGTTCTTGAACGCGACCCGCACCTATTTCGACGCCACGGTTCAGAGTCTCGACTTCGCGAGCGCGACCGCGGCGGCGACGATCAATCAGTGGGTCAGCGCGCACACCGGAGGGAAGATTCCCTCTATTGTGCCGAACCCGATCCCCGACTCTGTGGTGATGTACCTCCTCAATGCCATCTACTTCAAGGGTGACTGGGCCAACCGATTCGACCAGAGTCGCACTCGGCCGGCGCCGTTCACCCTGCGCACCGGAGACCAGACGAGCGTCGCGACGATGTCGCTCGGGCGGTCAACGAAGCTCGGGTACCTCGCCGACGGAAATGTGACAGTCGTGGACCTGCCGTACGGGGGCCGTGCGTTCAGCATGACGATTCTACTGCCCAGCCATCCAGCGGCAATCGACTCGCTCGTGCCAACGTTGACGGGCGGGCGCTGGAACGGCTGGATGGCCGGGCTCGACTCCACCACAGTGCAAGACGTTTTCCTGCCGAAGTTCACGCTTGTCTTCGGGCTCAAGCTGAACGATGTACTCAGCGCGTTGGGCATGCCATCGGCATTCTGCGGTGGGCCGGCGGACTTCACCCGCCTGGCAAACGTCGCGGTCGGAGAGCTCTGCCTCTCGGAGGTGCGGCACAAGGCGTTCGTCTCGGTGGACGAGCAGGGTACGGAGGCTGCGGCGGCCACGTCGGACGAGTTCTTTGACGTCTGCTTTTCCTGTGGACCTCCCACCGTGGTCATCAACCGCCCCTTTGTCTTCGTGATCCGGGAGCGGTTCTCCGGGACGATCCTGTTCATGGGCCGCGTGATGAGTCCGGCTGCACCGTCGTGAGAACGCCGGAATCGCCGGAGCCTCATACCTGGCCTACGCTGAGCTGGTTGGTGGAGGAGGAAGCGGCGCCCCGGTGTTTTGCGAATGCGACTTCGATGACATCTGCGCCTGCCCGTGACCTAGCCCGGCGTCGAGTCTTGGCGCTCATCGCAGTCGTGATGGCGCTGGCGCTCCCCGCGTGCCGCGACGACGAGCTCCAGTCCGCGCACGCAAGCCCGGGAGCACCCTACATCATCGGGGTGATAGCAGGGCGCGCACCAGGGGAGATATTCGTCGTCCACACGAGCTCTTGTGATTCCGAAGCGACCGTCACTCTCTTCTTCAAGGCGCGCGTGGTTGACGCGACTGGCGTGGATACGGACACCACGGCGCTTGTCGTAGGGCGACGCGTGGCGGTCTGGTCGACCGGAACGGTTGACGAGTCGTGTCCACCGATCACCGGAGCCAAACTCATCGTGCTCCAGAATTAGCGGTGGGAAATCTGCCTCGCCCGTGCGCCGCGGCGCTTACGCTGCTCGCCCTACTGGTGACGCTCGCCGCGTGTCGCGACGACGAGCTGCAGTCCGTGCACGCCGGCCCGTACATCACCGGCGTAATAGCATCGCGCGCACCAGGGGAGATATTCGTCGTCCACTCGGCCTCTTGTGATTCCGAAGCGACGGTCAGTCTCTTCTTCGCGCCACGGGTGGTCGATGCGGCCGGGTCGAATGCCGACACTTCAGTCCTCACCGTGGGAAGACGGGTATCGGTCTGGCTATCCCCGGGCGTAGCGATCGATGAATCGTGCCCACCGGGAGTGGCCGCGCGGCTGATCGTTCTTGAGAACTAGCGTGCTGGTAGCGGGCGTCATCGCAGCGGCACTCGCCGCGTGCCCTTCCGACGATCTCATGTCCACGCACGTGAGGTTCTCCGAACGATGGGTCGTGAGCATCCTCGACGAGGGTAACGGCTGGTACGCGAACGCGGAGTTCGGCACCGACACTACTCCCGTCGTTTCTCCCGACACGGTCACACGCGGGGTGCCATTCCCCGTCAAGATCTACACCTTTTCGGGCGGGTGCACCCAGGCCACCGACTCCGTGAACGTCACGATGAACGGCAGCACAGTTCTTCTCATCCCTTTCGACCACTTCAACCGCCCGCTACGCGAGGCCGTCGCCTGCCCCGCTGTTTTGTGGGCTGATGTTCGGACCGTGCGACTCACGTTGACGCTGCCAGGACCAGCGACGATCGAGGTCCGAGGCTGGAGGACAGGGGACCCCTCCGGCTCGACGTTGATCACGCTGACGAAGTCGGTGGTCATGAACCCATAGATGTCACCACGCGCGCTGTTGCTGCTCGGATTCCTCGTTGCCGGCGTGCCGCTCTCGGCGCAGTCAGCCCGGTCGCCCGGAGGTTTCTCCGTCAGCCTCGGTCTCGGGTACGGTGGTGCCAGGAGCTCGTGCGACAGCTGCGGAGGTGGTGTCGGCAGGGTGGGCGGCATGACCGCCAGTGTCAAAGCGGGGACCTTCCTCACCCGGTCTCTGCGGCTCGGAGGCGCGCTCGACACATGGGTCCATTCACATGACGGGGCGACCGAGGACATGGCGAATGCTTCGGTGACGCTCTCCTACGCCGTGCACGGCTTGAGCGACTTCTTCATTCCCGAAGGTCTCATCCTGGTGGGGGGAATCGGCCTGTCCACATACCACTCAGGGATAGTCCGCCATGTGGCCGACACCGTCCCTGGTCTTGCCGGCACCGGGTGGGGTTATTCGTTTGGGCTGGGATACGATCTCCGCCTCAGTAAGCATGCCCTGCTCACCGCTTCCGGCAGCCATCTCTATGGGAAGGTGGGGGACCTGCATCGCACCGACGGCCGCGGCGCGTACACCACCGGCTGGAAACAGGACTACTTCGACCTTGTGCTCGCCGTGACATTCCAGCCGTAGGGTGGAGGCTAGCCCTTTCTGTTCGCCCGCTTCAGCAATTCCCCCTCATCGATCACCGCCACCCCCAGCGCCTGCGCCTTCGCGAGCTTCGAGCCCGCGTCCGCGCCCACCACCAGCGCGGTCGTCTTCTTCGAAATGCTGTCCGTCACGCAGCCCCCGGCGCCTTCGATCAGCTCTGCGGCGCGTGCGCGCGACAGTGACGGCAACGTCCCCGTGATCACGTAGGTCTGCCCAGCGAGCGGACCGGTTGAGTCCCCGCTCGAGGGCTCCGTCAAAGTGACGCCGAGTTTGGCCAGCCGCTTGATCAGCTTGCGGTTCTCGGGCTCCCGGAAGAATCCCGCCACCGCGTCCGCGATCGTCGGCCCGATCCCCCGGACTTCGTTGATCTCCTCGGCATCCGCTTCCTTCAAGCGATCGATCGTCCCGAAGTGGCGGGCCAGGAGGCGCGCGCTCTCGGCGCCGACATGGCGAATCCCGAGCCCGAAGAGCAGCGTCGAGAGCGGGCGGGCCTTCGACGCCGCGATCGCGTCGACGAGCTGCTGCGCCGACTTCTCCGCGAAGCCCTCGAGCGTGAGGAGCTGCATCGACGTCAGCTCGTACAGGTCCGCCACGTCGTCGATCAGCTTGGCTGCGAGCAGCGCCCGGACCCGCTCGTAGCCGAGCCCGCGAATGTCCATCGCCCCCCGCGACGCGAAGTGCACGATGCCCTCCAGGATCCGACCGGGGCAGGAGACGTTGGGGCAGTATGTCATGACCTCGTCCGGTGGATGCTCGACCTTCGAGCCGCACACGGGGCACTGCTCCGGCATCGCAAACGGGCGCTCGCTCCCGGTGCGCCGCTCGCGCACCGGCCCGAGTACCTGGGGGATCACCTCCCCGGCGCGAGTCACCTCGACCCAGTCGCCGACGCGAATGTCTTTCGCGGCGATCAGATCGGCGTTGTGCAGCGTCGCATTGGACACCGTGACGCCGCCGATCTCCACCGGCTCGAGGATCGCGTACGGGTTGAGCGCCCCGGTGCGCCCCACGTTGATCCGGATCTCCAGGAGGCGCGTGATCTGCACCTCGGGCGCGAACTTGCGGGCGATCGCCCAGCGCGGCTCCCGTCCCCCCACGGTCCCGAGCTCGGTGTGGAGCCAGATGGGATCCACTTTGACGACCACGCCGTCGGCGCCGTAGTCGAGCGTGGGCAGGAGCTCGGCGAGCTTCGCGACCTGCTCGTTCGCATGCGGCAGGTCGGGAACCCTCGTGTGATGCGGCTCGACTGGGACGCCCCACGCCTCGAGCCGCTCGAGTTGCTCGGTCTGCGTCTTCACGGGCAGCTCCTGGCCGGGTACCACGATCTGAAAGCAGAAGATCCGTAGGCCGCGGCGCCGCGTGATTCGGGCGTCGAGCTGCCGCAGCGAGCCCGCGGCAGAGTTGCGGGGGTTTGCGAACGTCGGTTCACCGGCCTTCTCCCGCTCCTGGTTCAGCTGCTCGAATCGCGACTTCGAGAGGTACACCTCGCCGCGCAGCTCCATCACCTTGGGCCAGCCCTTGCCCCCGAGCCGGAGCGGGAGATCGAGCACGGTGCGCAGGTTGCTCGTGACGTCCTCGCCCTCGATGCCGTTGCCGCGCGTCGTGCCGCGCACGAACACGCCGTTCTCGTACGTCAGGTTCACCGCGGCCCCGTCGATCTTCACCTCGAGGGTGTAGCCGCTGGTCGCGGCCTCGGCGACGAGCCGGGCGTTCCGCTCCTCCCACTTGATCAGTTCCGCTTCGCTGAATGCGTTCGCGAGCGAGAGCATCGGGACGAGATGACGATGCTTGTGAAACGCGGTGGATGGCTCGGCGCCGACGCGGAGGGTGGGGCTGTCGGGGGTGCGGAGGGCGGGGTGCGCTGTTTCGAGCGCCTGCAGCTCGCGGAACAGCGCGTCATACTCGGCGTCCGAGATCTCGGGCCGGTCCTGGACGTAATAGGCGACGTTCGCCCGCTCGATCAGCCGCCGGAGCTCGGCGGCGCGGGCCGCCGGCGCCCCCTTCCCGCCCTTCACCGTCCCTTGGCTTCTTCCTGAATGACGGCCATGGCCACGCCCACGAGCCGGTCCAGCTCGTCCGCGCTGGCGCGCGGCAGCTGCGCTTCCGCCCAGGCGCCTTCCCGGCCGCCGAAAGCGTCGAGCAGACGCCGCAGGAACGCGAGCAGCGCGACGCGCTCGAGCTCCATACGGCGCAGCGAGTCGTCCGTCTCGCTCTGGCGCTGGGCCAGGCGCTCGTAACGGTGCGCGTTGCGCAGTGCCTGCGCCGTGAGCTGTGCCACGACCTGCACGAAGCGCACGTCCTCGTCCGAAAACGTGGGACCGTTGCGGTAGGTGCGCAGGAAGATCGCTCCGATCGCAACCCCCCGCCAATTGATCGGCACGACGGTGATCGACTTCACGTTGCGGTCGATCAACTCGTTCTTTACGTGCCGCAGGGTGGGGTCGTTCGCCGCGTCGGGAATGAATACCGTCTCGCCGCCCTGCATCGCCCGCTTCAGCTCGGGATAGCGCTCGAGGTCGACCACGTAGTTCCGGATCGTCGGGTCCTCGTAGGACGCGACGAGGCGCACCGATTTGCCGCCCCGCTCCGCCAGAAAAATCGAGCAGCGGTCGAGCCCGAACGCTTCGCCTAGCTTGCGGGCGATTGCCTGGAGGATGTCGATGAAGTGGAGAGAGCTCGAGATTTCTTTCAGGATCTCGATGACGGCGAGTAGATGCCGGCGCTCGCGCTCGAGCTCGCCGACGCGGGCGGCGAGCCGCTCCGCTTCCGCATCCGTCAGGGCCGAGAAGATTGTCATGGCATAGTTTGCGATAGAGGCTGACAAAGAGTCAAGCGCGCGGTAGCTTCGACTCCACCTGCTGTCGGGGTGCGGCTCGAGGACGACGGCCGGCGATGCCTGCCGTTAACTCTTGTCCTTCTCGTCCTTGATGTCGCTGAGTAGCAGCACCGCATGGCTCTTGTATTCCGCGTCCAGGACGTCCGCGATGGGGAGGTCGTGAATCGCCGTCAGCTGCTCCCGCGCCGCCGCGTACTTGCCCACGTCGACGTAGACCTCGGCGAGCTCGAGGTGATGGTAGATGTGCGACGGCTTCAGGGCGACCGCGCGCTGGAGATAGCGCTGGGCGTCGTTCCAGTTGGCGCGGTCCATGAATCCCGCCCCGAACAGGGTCTTCGCGAAGAAGCGCTGGAACCCCGACAGCCGCCGCACCTCGGCGTGCCATGCGCCGATGACGTGATAGGCCACGTCGTCCGTCGAATCGAGCGCGATCGCCCGCATCGCTTCGTCGTAGATGATCGACGCGAACTTCACGCGCTCCTTGCCGCCCCGCGTGCGCGACAGCCGGCCGAGGGCTTGGGCGATCATCGTATGCCCGGCCGCGCCGTTCGGGTTGACCCGCACCGCCGCCTCGGCCAGACCCCGCGCCGCGACGTACAAGCTGTCGCGCCGCCGCTTCAGATCGTCCTTATTGTCTTCGATCTGTTTGGCGATGTTCACGAGCGCGCGGGACGCCTTCCACAGAGCCGTGTAGTCGGTCGAGTCGAGGGCCAGCGCCGCGCGGTAATGCGCGAGTGCCTCCTCGGGCTGGAGCGCGGTATCCAGGCTGTCGCCGGCGCGGATCTCCCGCTCGACGGCGGATGGCGTCTGGGCCGCGACGAGGGTCGCGGTGCAGCACAGCAGCAGGAATACCGTCAGGCTGCGCATGGTAGATGGTAATGTTCGTCGCACCCCTGATCGAGCGCAAGCGGGACGGCGGCGCCCTGACGCCGGAAGAGTGGTCGGCGCTCGTCGCCGCCTACTCGGACGGCAAGGTGCCCGACTATCAGATGGCGGCGCTCCTCATGGCCGTTGTGTTCCGTGGCCTCGACCGGCAGGAGCTGGCCGCGCTCACCGACGCGATGCTCGCCTCGGGCCAGCGGCTCGCCTTCGATGGCTGGACGACGCCGCGAGTGGACAAGCATTCGACCGGCGGGGTGGGGGACAAGGTCTCGCTGGTGCTGGCTCCGCTCGTCGCGGCGTGCGGCATTGCCGTCCCGATGATGTCCGGCCGCGGGCTCGGCCACACGGGCGGCACGCTCGACAAGCTCGATGCGATCCCGGGGTTCCGCACCGCGCTCTCCCTCGCGGAGGCGAAGGCGCAGCTGCTCCGCATCGGCTGTGCGATGATCGGCCAGACGCCCGAGATCGCGCCGGCCGATCGCCGCCTCTACGCCCTGCGCGATGTCACGGCGACGGTCGAATCCATTCCGCTCATCGCCGCCAGCATCATGTCCAAGAAGCTCGCCGAGGGGCTCAACGCCCTGGTGCTCGATGTGAAGGTCGGCAGCGGCGCGTTTCTTCCCGGATCGGAGCAGGGGCTCGCGCTGGCGCGCACCATGATCGCGCTGGGCGAGGATCGCGGCTGCCCCACGGTCGCCCTGCTCACCGCGATGGACCGCCCGCTCGGCCGCGCCTGCGGCAACGCGCTCGAGACCGAAGAAGCGATCCTGGCGCTCCGGGGTGAAGGGCCGCCCGATCTGATGGAAGTGACCTACGCGCTGGGCGTCGAGATGCTGCTCGCGGCCGGCACCGAGCGCACGACCACGAAGGCGAGGAAGCGACTCGAGAACGCCCTCGGGTCGGGGCTCGCGGCCGAGAAGTTCGAGCAGATCATCGAAGCGCAGGGCGGCAACCCCCGCGTGGTGGAAGACCCGAGCGTACTGCCTCAGGCGCAGGCCGTCGAGGTGTATAGCGCGCCCGCCACGGGGATCGTCACCCGCGTCGAGCCGCGGGCTGTGGGCCGTGCGGTGGTCGAGATGGGCGGCGGGAGGCGCACGGTGGACGATACCGTGGACGCGTCGGTCGGATTTGTGATCACGGTCAAGCCGGGAGACAAAGTGATTGCGGGAGAGCCGATCGCCTCGGTCTACGCCCGGGATGCGGCCGGCGCCCAGCTCGGCTGCGAAACCCTGGGACGCGCGATCGTGATCGGGGAGCGGTCGAAGGACCAGCCGCTGCCGCTTGTTTCCCATCGGGTGACGACGCACGGCGTGGAGGAACTCAAGCGGGACGGGGGAAGGGGGAAGAGGGAGGGGTACACGAAGCGCTGAGTTCCCCGTTCCCTGTTGCCAATCTCCCGACTTAGACGTCGAGATTGCGGACGAACTTCGCGTTGTCCTCGATGAATTTGCGGCGGGGTTCGACCTCGTCGCCCATCAATATCTCGAACAGTTCGGATGCCGCGACGGCGTCTTCCATCGTGACCTTGAGCAGCGTCCGCTTCGCCGGGTCCATCGTGGTATCGCGGAGCTGATCGGGGTTCATTTCGCCGAGGCCTTTGTAGCGCGAGGTGACGACGTTGCTCCGCTGCTCGTCGCCATTGGCCAGGCGCTTCACGTACGCCTCCCGCTCCTTCTCATCGTAGGCGTAGTACTCCTCCTTGCCCTTGGAGATGCGATACAGCGGCGGCTGGGCGATGTAGATGAATCCC
>JBGPIJ010000100.1:0-9442 GCA_041484865.1 Gemmatimonadota bacterium | reverse complement strand
TCCGTGAGATTCGGCTCGATCGCCAACGCCTTGCGTGCCGCGTCGGGCGCCTGGTTGAACTGCCCCCGCTGGCGGCGCTCGAGGCAATCGCGCGCGTACTCCCCCGCGCGCACGATCGTGTTCAACTGGGCGGCGATCGAGTCGGCCAGCGCCGCAGAAGTCGCCGCGGTCTCGGAGAACGCGAACGAGAAGCCGGACGACGCGACGTCCACGACCCGAACGCGAGCGGCGAGCGCGTTCCCCGGCCGCTCGAGCGTTCCGCTGGTGTACGCGTTCACGTTCAGCAGCCGGGCGAGGAGCAAGGCCTGCGCGTTGTCGAGCAGCACGTCGCAGGGGAATCCCGATGCCTTGAGCGCGTCGCACAGCTTCGCCTTGGGCACCACGATCACCTTGTAGCGCGCCAGCGTGGTCAAGCGGTCGCGCACGGCGTCCATGAGCGCGACGCTCGCGGCCGAGTCGGCCGGCGTGCTGACGCGCAGCGGTAGGATGAGCAGCTTGGTCGTGGGCTGGCTGATCGCCAGCTGGGCGTGCGTGGCGACCGTCAGCACCAGCGTCAGCGCTGTCACCAGGCGGAGCGGTTTCACGCGGTCACTCCTTCGTGTTGCGGTCTGTCTGCCCCAGTGGGCGAAGAGGGATTCGAACCCCCGACTTCCTGCGTGTAAGGCAGGCGCTCTAAACCAACTGAGCTATTCGCCCGCGGCACAGCGGCGTGGACGTGGGTTAGAGGGCTAATCCGACCGGGAAGAAAACGCAGTAGCCCAGCACGAGCAAAATCGGCGCGGCCGTGGTGGATCCGCGAGACAAGAGCCAGTAGCCGGCCGCGAGCGAGAGCAGCGCCGCCCCGAGGGCGATCGAGTTTCGCCGCCCGAAGTGCAGCCGCGAGCCGGCGCCGGTGGGATCCGACACAGGCGCGGAGTTTACCCCGCACGTCGAGCGGCGTCAAGAACTTGGATCGTCATCCTCGGGAACGGTCCAGCCCTCGTCGAGCCCTGCTCGGCGGATCCGGTCGCGCTGCCGACGCACGCGGACCAGCCAGATCAGCATCAGCGCCATCACCGCCCAGAACAGGCCAACGGCGCCGGCCCAAGAGAGGACCCCGTACCGCGTGGCGACGTCCCGCTCCCAGCGGGCCTCAAAATCGTCCTCGGTGACGTGATAGGTCGCCCGCAGCGCGGCGTCGAAGCTGGGCGCGGCCTCCAGCCGGTCGATGAGCAGACCGAGGCCCCGCGCACCGCCCCACCGGTTCAGCAGCAGCACCGCGGTCGTCGCGAGCGCGTACGCGGTCTGGGCGTCGGAGGCGTCCGACCGCAGCGCGCGGTCCACCTCGTCGAGGTCCATGTGGACGCCCCGCGCGACTTGCCAGTTCAAGTGCAGCGCGTCCAGGCGATCCCATTCCGCGGCGGCGAACGCCGCGTATCCCTCGTCGAACCAGAGCGGCAGAGCGTGCCCCACGCGCCAGTGCAGGGCGAGATGAGCGAGCTCGTGACGCAGCGCGGCGTTCAAGCGGTCGAGCGGTCCCGCCGCGCGGAGCACGATGGTGCCGGCCTCGGGAAACGCGGCGCCCTCGCTCCAGGGCGGCATCCGGCCGTGCGTGAGCGAATCGAAGTCCGCGCGCGTCGGCGCCAGGATCAGGCGGATCGGTCGATTGGGGAGTGGGCCCACGCCGGGAAACGGCGGCGCCCGGTCGGCCGCCTCGGCGAGCGCGGTCGCCAGCCGCTCCTGGCCGGGCCACGCGACGGCGGTCACGCGGCCGACGGTCACCGCCACGGGACCTTGCAGCAGCAGCAGCGCCAGCAGTGCTACGTGCGCGGGGGCTCCTGTCCGCGACGGACGAGCTCGATCGTCTCCTGGCACTTCTTGGCCCAGGGGTTGAACTTGTTCGCCTTGAAGCCCTGTTCCCAGGTGTTCAGCGCCGATTCGCGCCCACCGCCGAACCAGTAGGCCCGCCCCAGCTCGTAGTACGCCTCGATGAGATTGGGCCCGAGCTTGAGCGTCTTCTCGAAGAAGGTCTGGGCGTCTTCGTACATCTCGCGCTGGAGGTACACGAGCCCGAGATAGAAGTGCGCGTAGAGCGTCGCCTTCTTGTCGTTGTCCAGCCGAATCGCCTTCGACAGATGCTCGATCGCCTCGCCGAAGATCTGCTTCTTGAGACAGATGTATCCCACGTTGATGCGCGCGAGCGAGTTCGCCGGCTCCTTCATCAGCACCTTCTGGAAGGTCTGCAGCGCGTCGTCGTAATCCTCGTGCAGCATCTGGGCCCACCCGAGCAGCGATTCCGCCTGCGTCTCGCCCGGCGAGAGCTGCAGCGCCTTCTGCAGCGCCTGGATCGCACCGGCGTGGTCGCCGAGCGAGATCAGACTCCAGCCTTTCTCGATGAAGGTCGAGGCGCCGATGTGGTCCGCGTGGACGGCTGGACGCGCGCCGGTGAATTCGGGGGCCGAAGCTTCCGCCGCCGCCGGCGCGAGCTGCTTGTAACGATCGACCAGAGCCCGGATCCCGTCCTTCAGCTCCGACAGCTCCGTGATGATGCCGTCGATGTGCTTGAAATACCCGATGATCTCGCGCTTCACGGCCTCGCGCTCGGCGCTGCCCGTTGCCGCGTCGAGCTTGCGGGCGATGGCGTCGTATTCCGCCCGGAGAGCGGGCACGGGCGACGGGATCATGAGACCTCGGCGGTGGGGCGCGCTGCGTCCAGGGCGATCCGCTCCTGGCCGCTCAAGAGCTGCGCGGTGTTGAGGACGATCACCGTGCGGCCGTTCAGCACCACGAGGCCGCTGATGTACTCGGCCGCGAGGCCCTTGACCATTTTCGACGGCGGCGTGACCTCGGCCGCCGCCACCTCCAGCACCTCCGTCACCGTATCCACGACCACCCCGATCCTCCCGCCTTCCCACTGGAGAATCATCGTCCGCGTGTCCTCGCGCACCGGCGCGGGAACACTGAGCCGCTTGCGCAGATCGATGATCGGGACCGCGACGCCCTGGTAGGGCAACACACCCTCGAGGAACGCCGGGGCCTTGGGGAGTGGCGTCGGCGCCTCGTAGCGCAAGATGCGCTCGACCTGGAAGATGTTGAACGCGAAGTCCTGCCCCGCGACCTTGAACGTGACGAGCTGGATCTCATCGCCGCTGTTCATCCCAGTCGATCCTCCAGCGCCGCGAAATCGAGTATCGGAACGAGCGCGCCCGCTTCCCCTGCCCCCTCCTCGCGCCGCGCCACCCCCGAGGCCCAGGGCAGCGACTCACCTGAGGGAAGCGGAAGCGCCGCTTCGCGAATCACTTCATCCGCATCGTCGACCTCCAGGGCCACGAGACGCTGGCCCCGGCCCACGTCCACGAGCACCGCCGTCCGCCCCCGCGCGTCGGGCGCCGACCGGTCGCCGAGCAGCGCGCCCAGGTGCACCAGCGGCACCAGCCGGCCCCGCCACGGTGTCAGCCCGCGCATCGCGGCGAGCACGCGAGGGACGTCGAGCACGTCTCCCACGTCATCAACTTCGAGCACGCGTCCGAGCGGCAGCCCGTACAGCCGGCCCTCGGCGCGCACCAGCAGGTAGCCCTCGCTCACGGGGGCACGCGTCCCGGGCGGCGGATCAGCTCCGCCACGCGGTCCGCGATCTGGCCGAGCGGCAACACCGCATCCACCCCTCCTGCCTGCACCGCCGCGTTCGGCATGCCCGCGATCACCGAGGACTCGCGATCCTGCGCCACCCCGCTGCCGCCGGCGTCGTGGATGGCGCGCAGCCCCGCCGCCCCGTCCCGCCCCATCCCGGTGAGCACCACGCCGACCGCCCTCGCACCGTACACCTCGGCGACAGATCGAAACAGCGGGTCCGCAGCCGGACGCACCCCCCAGATCGGGGGCTCCTGGTCGAGCACGAGTTGGGGGCCGTCCGGCGCCACAGCCACTCGCATATGATAATCGCCCGGGGCCACATACGCCGTGTCCGCGACGAGCGGTGTCCCGTGATCGGCCTCCACCACGCGCAGCCGGCTCATCGAGTCGAGTCGCTCGGCGAGGCTGCGCGTGAACTTGGGCGGCATGTGCTGCGCGATGACGACGGCGGCGCCGAGCCCGGTGGGGAGGCGCGGGATCAGCTCGGCGAGGGCGCGCGGCCCGCCCGTCGATGCCGCAATGGCGACCACGAGCCGCGCGCGGGGGCGCAGTCCCACCTCGGGATCGTGCCGGACCGCCGCGGGCGGCCGCGCCATCACGGATATGTGCGACACGTCGGCGGCGAGGGCGCGGTGCACCGCCCGGACGAGGTCGGGACCGAGGCGCTCGAGGGAAGCGCGGGTGCCGTCGGGGGGCTTGGCGACGATCTCCACGGCGCCAAGCTCCAGTGCGCGGATCGCGGCCGCCGTCCCCGGTCCGGCGTGCGCGCTCACGACGACAATGGGACGCGGGATCTCCGACATGATGTATCCGATGGCCGCGAGCCCGTCGAGCTCGGGCATCTCGAGGTCCATCGTGACGACGTCGGGCGAGTGCTGGTGCATCTTGCGGACGGCGTCGAGGCCGTCGCGCGCCGTGCCCACGACCTCGAACTCCCCCGGGGTCCCGGCCGACCCGCCGAGGATGTCCGACAACACGCGCCGCATCAGGGCGCTGTCGTCGACGACCAGGATGCGCGGCCGCCGCTCAGATGACACAGACGGGGGAGCCGACGGTCTGGACCTCGACCCGGCCGTCGGCAACGGTCATGTGAACCGAGCGCCCCGAGCCGCCGCCCACCGCCTCCCCGGCCAGCGGGATCCCGGCGACGCGCAGCGCCGCGCGCGCCGCGGCTACGTTGCGATCCCCCATCTGCACCGATCCCGGCGTCATGAGCTGCGCGAACATCCTCGCCCCGCCCGCGAGCTTCCCGATCAGACGGCGCCGATCGGCCCCGAGCTCGGAGAGGCGCTCGATGAGAAACGGCACGGCGGTTTCGGGGAACTTGGCCGCGTTGGTCGTGTCCCGCGACAAGTGTCGCGACGGCAGCAGCACGTGGGCCATGGCCCCCACGCCGGCGCGCGGATCGTGGAGCATGATCGCGACGCAGGAGCCGAGCCCAAGCGTCACGAGCACGCCGTCGCCGCGATCGGCGGCCCACGCCGCCACCCGGACGATCGTTACTCTCCCCGGGCGGCGGTTCATTACTTCTTCCGGTAGATCCGCTCTCGCGGGTCCTCGAGCTTCAACTGCTCCCGGGCGGGGCCGAACAGCGTTTCGACCTTGCCGAGGACCAGAATCCCCTGCGGAGCGAGCGCGTCCGCGAACGCCATGAACAGCCGTTCCTGCATCGGCCGCTCGAAATAGATGACGACGTTGCGGCACACGATCAGATCGTAGGGCGGGGACGGCGGGGGTTCGCTCGTGAGATCGTGGCGGCGGACGCGGACCATGCCCAGCAGGCTCGCCACCGGCCGGCGCGGCGCCTCGGCGCTGAAGTACCGACGCGCCAGCTCGTCCGGCATTTCGGCGAGCGCGCTGTCGGGAAACACCGCGGCCCCGGTGCGGGTGACGCTGTCGCGGTCCACGTCCGTGGCGTCGATGCGCGGCCGGTCGAGCCACGCGGCCGGGCCGCACGCCCGCGCTGTTTCGGCGAGGGCGACCGCCATGCTGTAGGGCTCTTCGCCCGAGGCGCACCCGGCCGACCAGGCGCGCACCCGCCCCTCGCGGGCCCGCCACAGCTCCGTGAGATACGGATCGCCGAGGGCTCGCCACGTCTCCGGGTTACGCCAGCATTTCGTGACGTTGATCGTGAGCGCGTCGAGCAGAAGATCGTACTCGGCCGCGTCCTCGTCGAGCAGCTGCGCGTAGGCTTCGAACGTGTGTACGCCGCGCGCGCGCATCCGCACGGCCAGGCGCCGCCGCAAGCACTTGCTCTTGTAGTCCTCGCAACCGATGCCGCGGGCCAGCGAGATCTTACGCGTGAGGGCCGCGAACGCTCGATCGTCCTGGGCCGTCACGACGAGGCGCTCAGCGTGTCGAGATTGGCTTTGACGAGTTCGTGTTTCGGGTTGAGCTCGAGCGCTCGGCGCCAGAGCTGCGTCGCGAGCTCCCGGTCGTTCCGCTTGTACGCGATGTTGCCGAGCTTGAAGTAGACGTCGTCGCCCAGGTCCGGTGCGAGCTCGACGGCGCGGGTATACGCGTCCCACGCTTCGTCGTAGCGCGACCCCCGGTAGGCCAGGTCCCCGAGATTCTTGGAGAGCTGGGGCAGCGATGGCTCGGTCTTGAGCGCCGCGCTGATCAGCTCCTCCGCCTGGCTCAGATCGCCCGCGAGCTCGCGCAGCACGGCGAAATTGTTCTGTAGCACCGCGTGCGAGGGGTAGGCTTCCGTGCCTTCCTCGGCGACCTGCTCCGCCACCTCGAACTCACCCGCCGACGCGGCGACGAGGGCGCGGGCCCAGAACCACGCCGGCGGCGGCACCTGCCCGAACAGTTCCTTGGAGCGGTCGAGGCGACTGACGGCGCTCGCGACGTCGCCCTGTTTCAGCGCGATGATGCCCCAGCTGAGATAGGTCCGCCCGTCGGTGCGGGCGCGGGCGGCCGCCTCCGCATACGCCGTTTCGGCCTCCTCGAGACGGCCGAGCTGCTCGTAGGCGAGCCCGAGATTGTGCAGCACGGCGGGCCGGCTCCCGCCCTTTTCCGCGGCGAGCCGGAGCGCCTCCATTGCCTCCCGCCAGAGCGCCTGCCGCAGCGCGACGAGGCCGAGGAAGAAGTGCGCGCTCGCCTCGGTGGAGCGCAGCTCCGCCACGCGGCGGAACTCCCGCGCGGCCTCGTCCAGCATGCCGGTCTTGTAGAACGCCACCCCGAGGTTCCGATGCTCCTCAACCCGGGCGTCGGTGAGCGCAACGTCGACGGTGGCCGCCGTACGCCCCGCGCGATGCAGGAATCCCGCGGTGATCAGGCCATACAGTGCCTTCCCGAGCTCGAACTCGCTGAGCCCCGAATCCTCGATCACCCGGTTCACGTCCCGCGAGCCGTCGAGGAGCGGCAGCAGGCGCTGCTGCGACTCCGTGAGAACGGCGTCCGAGATCGCTACGCGATCCCGATCGACGAGGAAAATCAGATCGAACGACGGGATCTTCTTCTCGATCAGGCTCCACTCGTCCACCCGCCGGGCGCCTTCGAGCAGCAGCGACTCGGGATTGATCGAGACCAGGAAATCCTGCCGTTCAGGGCGCACGTCCGCTTCGAAGTTGAAGGTGCCCTGGGTCCAGGTGAACAGATAGTAGACGGATTCCTCGAGCTGAACGCGCATGTAGCGCTCGAGGTCCTCCTGCGACAGCACCTGCTGGCTCACGAGGATTTCGCCGAGCTTCTTGCTGCGGTCGCGCGACTGCTTGTGAACGGCGGCGTCGAGCTGCTCCTGCGCGATCTTGCCGTGCTTCACCAGAATGTCGCCCAGGCGGTCGCGCCGGTTGACGATGGAGGCATAGCAGATCCGCCCCCGCTCGAAGTAGATGTAGCCGAAGTTCGCGCGGTCGGCGATCGACAGACACCCGGTCTTCTGTCCCAGGGACAAGAGCTGGAGCACGTCTGGGAGCGAGGCTTCCTTGAGCGAGCCCTTGATGGCCATCAGCGCGGATCCTCGATGAGACGGTCCGCAAGGGCCGGCCAGTCCCACACCATCTTCTCGCGGCTGCGGATGCCGCCGAGGCTCGACACGACGATCCCGCTCGTGCGGAAGGGGCCGGTCCGGCGCTCGGTCCGGGACGACTGCCCTTCGAACACTTCGCGTGCCAGACCCACGGTCACCGGCTGGTCCTGCGCCGCGGCCGCGCTGATCACCCGCTGCAGCAACCCGAGCAGCGCCCGCACCGAGTCCACCGACCGGTCCGCGAGATAATCGATCAGCGGCGACTCCGCGTCGACGTGCTGCTCCGCGAGGATGCGCACGAGCACCGCGCGTCGCACCTCACGATCGGGCTCCAGCACCTCGGCGACGAGGCCGCCTTCGAGACGGGAGATGAGCCGCTCCTCCACCCCCTGGAGCAGCCCCGGACGCTCCGGGGCCGTGAACATCAACTGGCGCTCCTGATCGAGAAACAGATTGAAGAGGTTGAACAGCTCTTCCTGGGTGCGGTCCTTGCCGGCGATCAGATGGATGTCGTCGAGCAGCAGGGCGGTGGCGCGGCGATAGCGCGCCCGCCACCAGTCCACCCGGTTGCCGTCGATCGCGGTGATCAGCTCGGCCACGAAGGTTTGCGTGGACAGGCAGGCGACGATCGCGCCGGGTGCCTTGGCCAGCTCGAGCCCGGCGCCCGTGAGCAGGTGCGTCTTCCCCACCCCGCTCTTCCCCGTCAGCACGAGCGGGTTGTAGCGCTTGCCGGGGTGCTCGAGCGCCGCGCGCACGGCGCTCATGGCGACCTGATTGGATTTCCCGACGGCGTAGACCGCCAGCGGAAAGGCAGGCGAGGGACTGGGGGGCGGCGCCGCGCCCGCGCGCACGCTCGCCGCTGCGGCCTCCGCTTCGGCAAGCCGCTCGGGATCGCGAAACATGCTCTGCCCGGCGGCCTGGGAATCGAGGGCGGCAACCTCGGCCTCGAGCGAGCGCAGCCGCTCCACGTCTCGCGCGAACGCGGCGACTTCGTCGTCGACGGCGCCGGGCGCATCCCGCTCGAGCAGGGCGTCGAGCCGATGCGTGCGATAGCCTTCGCCTTCCCACCGCAGGATCGCCTCCGCCACGCGCGCGCGCCACGCTTCGACCGCTTTCCCCACCGTGGCGGTCACATCCAGCAGGAAGGCGCCGAACTCGTCCCCGGCACCGGACGCGCGCGGCGGTTCCGGCATCGCGGCCGAGAGGCCGAGCAGCTGCTTCGCACCCTCGGCGTTCAATGGGGTGTCGTTCACCGCCTGATAGGCGATCATGCGGTTCAGCACGCCCATCAGCTCGCGCACGTTCTGGAACGCGGTCGCGGCTACCGTCTCGAGCACTCCGGGCTGGAACTTGGCGCTCCGCTCCTCGGCCTTGCGGCGCAGGATCGCCACGCGCGTCTCGTAGTCCGGGATGCCGATGTCCACGACGAGACCCCCGGAGAACCGCGAGATCAGCCGCTCGTCCAGATCCGCGATCTCCGCCGGCGTCCGGTCGCTCGTCAGCACGATCTGGTGGCCCGCGGCCTGGAGCGCCTCGATCAGCCGCAACAGCTCCGCCTGCATCTCTTTCCGGTTCGCGAGGAACTGCACGTCGTCGATGAGCAGCAGGTCCACGTCCTGGAAGCGCCGGCGAAACGCGTCGCCCTGGCCGGCCGCGACCGCGGCGTGGAACGCCTCGACGTACTCGTCGAGCGTGAGGTACTCGATCACGAGCGCCGGGGAGAGCTTGTTGGCGGACTGGCCGATCGCCATCAGCAGGTGCGTTTTGCCGAGACCCGACGCGCTGTAGATGAACAGCGGGTTGTAGGCGGTGCCGGGGTTCTCGGCTACCGCGCGCCCGGCCGTCACGGCGAGCCGG
>JBGPIJ010000099.1:0-9446 GCA_041484865.1 Gemmatimonadota bacterium | reverse complement strand
TCAGTTCGCCTGTGGTCGTGCGCACGACGTACGGCGGCTACATCCGCGGCGGCATCTATCACTCACAGACCGGCGCGTCGCTGTTCGCACACTGTCCCGGCCTGCGTGTCGTGTGCCCGAGCAACGCGCTCGACGCCAACGGGCTGCTGCGCACGGCGATCCGCTGCGACGATCCCGTGCTGTTCTTGGAGCACAAGCACCTCTACCGGCAGACGTACAACAAGTCCCAGAATCCCGGCCCGACTTTCATGATTCCCTTCGGGAAGGCGAAGGTCGTCCGGCCCGGCACGGACCTCACCGTCGTCACCTACGGCGCCGTGGTGCAGCGGACGCTCGTCGCCGCGAAAGAGCTCGAGGCGAAGGACAACGTGAGCGTCGAGGTGATCGATCTGCGGTCGCTCTCACCGGTGGATTGGAACACCATCGCGGAATCGGTCCGGAAGACGAGCCGAGTGCTCGTGGCGTACGAGGATCCCCAATCGTGGGGCTACGGCGCGGAGATCGCCGCGTGGATCGCCGACGAGTGCTTCGAGTGGCTGGATGCACCGGTGAAACGGGTCGCGTCCACCGACACCTTCGTCGCCTACGCACCCGATCTGGAAGACTTCATCCTTCCCCAGCCGGAGGACCTGGCGCGGGCGATGCGGGCCCTGCGCGCGTTTTGACCTAGCGCGGGGCCTGGCCGAGCGCCTCGCGGATCTCGCCCGCCGCCGCGATCGCGTGATCCACGTCCCGGGAGAGCGCGCGGGCCTGCTGGGTCGCCTGTGTCAGATCGCCCAGTACCGCCGCGACCCCCGCCGATCGCAGTCGCAGCAGATCGAACCGCACGTTCTGCATGGCGAGGCCGCACGATTCGAGCTGCTCTTCGACCTGCCGGCGTCGGGTGAGCAGCTCACGCAACGCCTCGCGCTGGCGACGCAGCAGGTCGAGCTGGCGCTCCCGCTCGGCGTCCTCGGGCTGGCGCCCGGTGGCCGAGATCTTCTCCTCGATCCGGTCGATCACACCACTATCGACCCCCGCACCCATCGCGTGTAGCACGCGCGCCAGCTCCTCCGCGCGCTTGAGCAGCCCGTCCACCGTGGCGAGCACGTCCGGAAGCAGCTTGCGCTCCGATGTAGGCACGCGTTCCATGATCTTGAGGATGGCCGCGCGGTCGCCCCGCGTCTGCTGTACCAGCTCGATGTAGGGGCCGAACTCGTCCGCGCTCGCCGCCGGCAGCGCGGCGGCGGCCCTTCGCGGGGCGATGGCGTCGGGCGCCGCCGGCCGCGCGAGCACGTCGCGCCAGGAGTAACCCGAGTGCCAAAGGCGAACGTACTTCGGGACGAGCGAGAATGCCGCCATGCCGCCCGAGACGACGAGCAAGAGATCCCCGAGATGGTTGCCGGTCACCAGGTCGAGTACGACGAGCGCCCCGGTCACGGACATCCAGCGCACGAAGCTGGCGCGCGCCTCTCGCACGATCCGGGGCTCGCCGGACGCCTCGGCACGCGCCCGCTCGTCCTCCCGCTCCCGCGCACGCAGCGCGCGCCGGGTACCGCGGTCGCGGGCGCGTGGCGCCCGCGCCGGAGGAAGCGGGCGGGCGGGCTGCCGCTCCGCCGGGCGGCGCAGCGTCGCGCTGCGCGCGTCGAGCGCGCGCCGCAATGCGTCCGCCGTCGGCCAGCGATCCTCGGGGTCCTTTTCGAGGCAGCGCCCCACCGCGGCCGCGAGGTCCTCGGGACAGTCGGGCCGCTTCACCGTGACGAGCGGCGCGCGCTCCATGATCTGCTTCATCAGGATTCCGGGAACTGTCGGGGCGCGAAACGGGAGCTCCCCCGCGAGCGACTGATACGCGACGACTCCGAGGCTGTAGAGATCCGAGCGGCCGTCGATCTCCCGATCTCCCGCCGCCTGTTCGGGGCTCATGTAGTGCGGCGTCCCGATCGCAACCCCGGTGCCGGTGAGCGTCGCCCCGCCCGTGGTCGACGACAGCGCCTTCGCGATCCCGAAATCCGTCACGACGACGCGGCCCCGGCTTCCCTCGAGCAGGATGTTGTCGGGTTTTACGTCGCGGTGGATGATGCCGAGCGCGTGCGCGGCACTGAGTGCGTCCGCCGTCTCGGACATGATGCGACGCGCTTCTTCGGGGGGCAGCCGGCCCCGCCGCTTCAGTTTGGCCGAAAGCGGCTCGCCGTCCACGTACGCCATGACGAAGTAGACCAACCCGTCGGGCGACTCGCCGACCGAGTAGATCGGCACGATGTGGGGATGAGACAGGCGGGCCGCGGTCTCGGCCTCGCGCAGGAAGCGTACGCGAATCTCGTCCCGAAACGCGAGGTCAGGAGGAAGAACCTTGACGGCGACCTGCCGCTTCAGCCGCTCGTCACGGGCATTGTACACCACGCCCATTCCGCCGCGACCGATCTCCCCTTCCAGGGTGTATCCCTTGCCAAGCGCCTTACTCAAGCGGGCCGCGAGCGCGCTGTCAGCTTCGTTCATCGACCTCCCCGGTGAGCAGGCGCCTATGATTTAGCCCGATGCCAGCAACGGAGCAACCGACTCTAGTCCTTGAGAACCGCGGCCACGGCCTGCTCGGCAGCCTGTTGCCTAATTGGCGGGTCCCGAGGAACATAACGCGCCGTTCGAGCGGTTTCCCCTGGCATAGGGGATGCGATAGCACCAGCAGCGACTCTTGAGGTCGATCCTTACAACTTTGCGGGTGAGAGCATGAGCGAGAAACTGACTGTGCCTGTGTTGCCGCTTCGGGAGACGGTGCTGTTTCCCGGAGTGACGGCCCCGATCGGAGCGGGCCGACCCGGCACGTTGAAGGCCGTCGAGGCGGCGTTGAAGACCCCTTCGCGGCGCGTGTTTGCCGTCCTGCAGCGCGAAAACACGGACATCGTGTCGCCTGCCGGGCTCTACACGTTCGGCGTGGTGGCGCGGATCGGTCAGGTCCAGCGCGGGCTCAACGGCGTGCAGCTGTCGCTGCACGGGGACGTGCGGGCGGTGGTGGTTCAGTACCGCGAGAATGCGGCCGGCTACCTCGAGGCGGACATTCGTGAGGCGGCCGAGCTGTCGCCCTTGAACGCCGAGGATACCGCGTTCGTCGGTCTGTACCGTGAAGCCCGTCAGCGGGCGGCCGAGCTCGGTGAGAAATCCGGACTCCCCGAAGAGGTGGTCAAGGAGATCCTCGAAGGCGTCACTGACCCCGGCCAGTTCGCCGATCTCGTGGCGGGCCACATCGACGTGACACCGGGCGATCGCCAGACACTGCTCGAGACCTTGTCGGTCGAGGAGCGGCTGCATCGCGTGCTGGTGCACGTGCAGCGCCAGATCGCCGTACTGGACGCGCAGGAACGGATCAAGTCTCAGGTGCAAGAGGAGCTGGGCGAGCGGCAGCGGGAGATGCTGCTGCGCGAGCAGCTCAAGGCGATCCGGAAGGAGCTGGGCGACGGGGATGAGAAGACCGACGCGGAAGACCTGCGCGCCCGGCTGGAGCAGGTCAAGCTGCCCGATGCCGCCCGTAAAGAGGTGGAGCGGGAGCTCGCACGCTTCGAGCGCGCCAATCGCGATTCGATGGAAGCGCAGGTGATCCGCACTTACCTCGAGGCCGTTGCGGAGCTTCCCTGGGACAAGCGCGCCGACGAATCGCTCGACCTGAGCCGTGCGGCCGAGATCCTCGAGGAGGATCACTTCGGGTTGAAGGACGTGAAGGATCACGTCCTCGAATTCCTGGCCGTGCGCAAGCTACGCCAGCAAGAGCGGTCCACGGCGGTCCCGGGCAACGAGGATGACAAGCAATCGAAGGGTCACATCCTGCTGTTCGTCGGTCCTCCGGGCGTGGGCAAGACGTCCATCGCGAAGTCCATCGCGCGCGCGATGGGCCGTCCATACGTGCGGATCTCACTCGGCGGCGCGCGGGACGAGGCCGACATCCGCGGCCACCGGCGCACCTACGTGGGCGCGATGCCCGGTCGGATCATCCAGGGTATGAAGCAGGCCGGGGTGAAGAACCCCGTGTTCCTGCTGGACGAGGTGGACAAGCTCGGGATCTCCTTCCAGGGCGACCCGGCGGCCGCGTTGCTGGAGGTGCTCGACCCGGCCCAGAACGACTCGTTCACCGATCATTACCTCGGGGTGCCGTTCGACCTGTCCGAGGTGCTGTTTGTGGCGACGGCCAACTTCCTGCAGTCCATTCCCGGCCCGCTCCTGGACCGGTTGGAAATCGTCGACTTCGCCGGCTATACGGGTCGAGAGAAGCTCGAGATCGCGAAGCGCTATCTCGTGCCGCGCCAGGTGCAGGAGAATGGACTCAGGCCGGAGCAGTTCGCGATCACGGATGAGGCGCTGAGCGAGCTGATCGCGAGCTACACGCGCGAGGCAGGCGTCCGCCAGCTCGAGCGGGAGATCGGCAAGCTGGGCCGCAAGGTCGCACGCCAGATGGCGAGCGGCAAGAGTGATCACGTAGTGGTGGATGTGAAGGATCTGCACGATCTCGTCGGCCGGTCCAAGGTGCACCCGGAGCACAAGGCGCGGGAGGATCAGATCGGCGTGGCCACGGGGATGTACTACACGCCCGTGGGCGGCGACATCATGTTCGTCGAGGCGAGTGTCGTGCACGGCAAGGGCGAGCTCGCGCTCACCGGTCAGCTGGGGGACGTCATGAAGGAGTCCGCGCGAGCGGCGCTGACGTACGCGAAATCGCACGCCGAGCAGTTGGGCATCCCGGCGGAGGCTCTCAAGGGGACCGACGTGCACATCCACGTTCCCGCCGGCGCTATCCCGAAGGACGGCCCTTCCGCCGGGGTGACGATGGCGACCGCGCTGGTGTCCGCGCTGTCGCAACGGCCGGCGCGCCACGACGTCGCCATGACCGGTGAGGTCACGCTCCGCGGCCGCGTGCTGCCGATCGGCGGAGTGAAGGAGAAGGTGCTGGGGGCGGTCCGTGCCGGAATCCGTAAGATCATTCTCCCGCGGGAGAATGAGCCCGATCTCGAGGACCTCCCGGAGGATGTGCGGGGGACGATCGAGGTGCACCTCGTGGACGATTTGGGCGAAGCCCTGGCGCTGACGCTGCGAGGCGCGCGCTTCGAGGCGGGACATCTCCTGTTCGAGCAGGGGATTCCGGAGATCGAATCCGGCTTCGCCGCCGAGCACAACTAAGCGTTTGGAGTTGCAGTCGTGCCGCCCCGCCGGGTAGCGCTCTCCCCGGCGGGGCCTTCTAGCGCGTCGCGACCCCTTCGAGCACCAAGCGGATCGCCGCTTCCTTCCACCGCACTGACAGCGCCGGTCCGTCGCTGCCCAGAGCCGGTGCGCTCGCCGCGATCAGGGATTCCAGATCCAGATACGACAGCATCAGAACTAGGGCCTGCGCGGCGGCAAGGTGGGGGTCCACGTCATCGCGCACTTCTCCCAGCCCTTGTCCCTCGGCGAGCAGAATGACGAGACGGTTGATCGCGGGAGCGAACGGATGCACCTCGGAGCGGCCCGCCTGGGTCAGCAGGGTCACGAGGCCAGGGTTTCGGGCGAGGAAGTCGAACTGCGCGTCGAGCGTCGCTCGGAGGCGGTCGAGGGGTGGCGCCCAGCGGGTCGTGCTGGCCGCGACCGCAGTGAGTGCCTGCTCGAGCTCCCGGGCGCCCTCCGAGAGGACTGCCTGGAAAAGGCCTCGCTTGGAGTGGTAGTAGTAGAACAGCAGCTGCTTGTTCACCCCCGCCTTGCGCGCTATCCGGTCAACGCGCGCCCCGTCAAAGCTGCGGTTCGCGAACTCTTCGCGGGCGGCGGCGATTATCCGTAAAGCCCTCTGATTGCTGTGCTTGGGGCGCATTGGCCAATTTCGTCAACCGTCTGGTTGACAATAATCTATCGGGCCAACCCGGAGTCGCAAGGTCTGCGGGAGGCCGCGCGATCCCCTGCTTCAAGAAGGCAACGAGCGATCGATTCACCGGGTCAGGGGCCTCCTCCTGAGCCGAGTGCCCAGCGTTGGGCACCGGCACGTACGCCGAGCGCAACAACTGGCCAGCGAGCTCCATACCGACGGCCCGCGGGATCCAGCGGTCTTGTTCTCCCCACAACACGAGAGTCGGGACATCCAGACTGTCGAGCCGACCGCTTAGACCATCGAAACGGAACTCCCGGAGCACCCCGCGGAGCGCGCGGCCAAAGTCGGACTCGGCGACCGGGGCGTAGTACTGGTCCACATCGCCGGGCTGCACCTTGCCGGGGTCCGCATAGGTCGATCTCAGGATGAGGCCCGTGATCCGCCGGGTCCGAAGGCCGGCGAAGGGCGCGATCCAGCGTGATTGCAGGATACGAAGCATCCCCGGTTTCCGAACTCCGAGCCCCGCGGCATCAATGAGGACGAGCCCGCGCACGCGCTTTGGATACGTGAGCGCTACTTCGGCGGCGATGGCTCCCCCCATCGAGTGGCCGACGAGCACCGCGTCGGGGAGACCGAGCGAGTCCATCAACGCGACGACGAGGCGCGCGTACTCGGCATTGCTGTAGCCCGCAGGCGGCTTGTCGGAAGACCCGAAACCGCGGTTATCGAACGCGATTACACGAAACCCGGCCGACTCGACCGGAGCGAGGTTCTTGCGCCAGGCGTAGATCGAGGCGCCGAGCCCGTGGAGGAAGAGCACGGGGGTGCCGCGGCCCGCGTCGATGTACCGAATGTTGGTACCGAGAACGCGCACGTACCGCGCGACGTACGGCGTGCCCGCCGGATAGCGCTCCGCCATCGGAATGGGATCGGCGCGGCAGGCGGCAAGGACAAGGGCTGCCGCCGCGATCGCGCCGCGGCTCACGCAGGCGCACCCAGCGCAAGCCGAGCGATCGCCAGCAGCGTCGGATGCGAGCTCCAAACGCCCGTGAGGGCGGGCGTCGGGCCGGTCGCCGCCACGAGCTGGCGCTCATCGATCACCAGCAACGTCGGGGAGCCGTCCGCGGCCGTCTTCGTGGCGAAGCCAGCTGCGTCAGCGGGCGGTTCGCCGGAAACGGCCACATCGAGCGTGGCGCGCTCCGCCGCGCGGCGCCACGCGGGCAGCGTGGCGCGCAGCAGCTCGGCCGACACGATGCCTTCCACCCGTCGCTCGGCCCTGGCCACAGCCTGCAGGATCACGTTTGCCAACGCCCGGCTCCCTTCCACGGGTCGGGTCTCGGGTTCCCCGGGACGGGCCGCCGCCCCCTCGAGCGACCGGCTCAGCCGCTCCAGCGCCTCGCCCTGAAGCGCGGCGAGCCGGGCGACAAGAGCATGGGAGTCGGTTGGGCGATAGCGCGCCGGCCGCCCGGGCGTCTTCGTGGCCGCGCCGCGCGTGACGAGTCCGTCGAGTGCGCCGTAGGCGTTGGCGCGCGCGAGATGCGCGGCTTGGGCGACGGCGTAGCCGGTCGTCGGCCCGAGCCGGAGCAAAATGCCGTATACCCGGGACTCGGTAGCGGTGAAACCGAATGGGGTGAGATCAGCTTCCGGCATGAGTAGTAGCGTACACTACTACTATTCTGTTACCTACGCCACCTCAATCGGCAACCCCATGATGCGGGCGATGAGCGCGAGGCGGAAGGTGACATCCGTCTGTCGCTGGGCAGGGCTCTTCCCCGCCCCCTCGAGCGGGAAGTAGTGCGCGGTCAACGGGCTCAGGGGCTTGGGCATGGTGCGCAGGTTGCGCGGCGACCAGATGCCTTCGTCATTGCACTCGTTGTAGAGCCGGGCCAGCGTGCGACTCGCGCTCGGGATCTGCCGCACCAGCCCGAGACGAGCCAGCAGCTCGAGCCAGTAGAGCGCGAACGGCACATCCGCCACGTGACCTTGGGCGTCCGCGTGCAGTGGATCTCCCAGCAGCTCGAACGTCGGCTTCAAGAGCTTCGTACCGGCGAGAATCTCGAAGCTGCGGCGCGGGCTCGGGGAGGCCAGGTACTGCCCCAGCCGCTCGATGAAGCCGGCACGCTCGCGCTGCAACGCCGGAAGAAAGGCGAGTGCCTCGACCGCGAAAGTCGTCGGTGGGAAGGCGGTCGGGTCGAGCACGGTCTTGCCGCGGACCTTCCTGAACGGCTTCGTCGCGACCGCGCTGCGCAGGTACTGCGAAATGTCGCTCGCGATCCGGTGGGCGGCCCCCCGCAGGCGCGGATCCTCCACGTGGGCGCCGTTCCGAGCCAGCGCAGCGGCCGCACCCTGGAGCGCCATTGCACGGGCCCAAATCGCAAGCCCGGGGTCGGTCTTGGCGGGGCGCTGAAACTCGGCCAGCAGCCTGGGTTCTTCATCGCGGGACAACAACCGGAACAAGAACCGATCGGCGAGTCGAAACGGGCGTTGGTCGGGGGGCCAGCCTAGCTCGAGCAGGCGGCGATACTGCACGAACGTCCCGCCGTCGGCCGCGCTTCCCGCTTTGGAGGCGCCGAGGGCCAGCAGGGCGCCGCCCCACAACCCGTTCTCGGCCTGCCGACGCGCGATCGCTTGCGCCGGCTTGTAGGCGAGAACGGCTAGACGCAGCGTTTCGAGCTGCGCGGGGTCCCTTTGGGCTTCCGGAACGACCTCGCTGTAGGCGCGATACTGGATCGGCGTGCTCGCCGCCTCAAAAAGCCAGGACAGCGGGAGCCGATGCGAGGTCGGGAGTTCCAGGGCCGCTCCGAAATTGGGGGGGGAAAGCGGGCGCTAAGTTATGCCCAGCGGTGGGATTAGGCAATCGGCCACTGCCGCCGGTTTTAACCACATGGCGGATATGTGGTTACCGCCTCCTCCCCTGGCTCCGCTGAAACTCGGACGAGGAGAGCCACGCGGGCGGCACCGGATTGTTCGCCACTGCGAGCAGCGCCCGCAGCATCACGCGCACCTGCTGCACCATCCCATCGTATCGAAAGCTCGACTTGTACTCGTCGCTTGGCTGGTGGTAGCGCTGTTCGTTATACAGCCGCGCCTGCTCCTGCCCCCACCCAGCGGGCCGGCCCACGAAGTCCACGCCGGATTCGATCGAGAGAGCCGGGACCCCGGCGCGCGCAAACGGAAAGTGGTCTGATCGGAAGAATGATCCCTTCGTCGGATCAGGGTCGCCCGTGGGTGTGAGCGATTCGTCGCGCGCGGCCGCCGCGAAGACGAGTCCGAGCGTCGAGCGGTCGCCGCCGAGGACCGCAATGTCGCGGGTCGCGCCCCGCACATTCGCGACGTCGATGTTCAATACCGCCGCGGTCCGATCAAGCGGCATCGCCGGGGCCTGCACGTACGCCCCGCTGCCGAGCAGGCCGGATTCCTCGGCGGTCGTCGCGATGAACAGCACACTCCGCTTCGGTCCGGGTCGCACCCGCGTGAGCGCATCCGCGGCGGCGAGCAGAGCCGCGACGCCGGACGCATTGTCCTCGGCCCCGTTGTAGATCGAATCACCGTCGATCGCGGGACCGATGCCCTTGTGGTCGTAGTGGGCCGTGACGAGCACGGCTTGGTCGCTGAGCGTCGGATCGCTGCCGGCGAGCCGAGCGATCACGTT
>JBGPIJ010000098.1:0-9483 GCA_041484865.1 Gemmatimonadota bacterium | reverse complement strand
ATCTGTCCATAGATCAGCGAGCAGGAGCCGAGTACGCCGGATTCCTTCATTTCGAGGTAGAGGTCGTTTCCCTCGCGCGGTCGCTCGCCCACGCCGCAGAACACGGAACGGCCGCCGTGGCCCAGCGCCACGTTGTGGATCAGCTCCATGATGATGACCGTCTTGCCCACGCCGGCGCCGCCGAACAAGCCGATCTTGCCGCCCTTCACGAACGGCGCGATCAGGTCGACGACCTTGATGCCCGTCTCGAAGATCTCGGTCTTGGGCTCGAGGTCCACGAACTTCGGCGACTCGCGATGGATGGGCCAACGCTCGGCGTCCTGGGGAATCGGCTCGCCCTCGTCCACCGGCTCGCCGAGGACGTTGAGGATGCGGCCCAGGGCCGCCTTGCCCACGGGCACGGTGATCGCCTGGCCGGTGTCCACCACCTCCATGCCGCGCACCACGCCGTCGCTCGTGCTCATGGCCACGGCGCGCACCTGATTGCGGCCGATGTGCTGCTGCACTTCGGCCACGAGGCGAATCGGCGTGCCGCCGTTGCCCGGGTGGTCGATACGCAGCGCGTTGTACAGCTCGGGCAGATGCTCCGGCTCGAACTCCACGTCGAGCACGGGACCGATCACCTGCACGACTTTACCGACGTTGTGCTTGGTCCCGCCCGCGGACTTCTTGGGAGTCGATTTGGTCTTCGTCGCCATGAAAGTCTCGTTCTCCGTTATCCGTTTTCCGTTCTCCGAATCCGCCGTCACGCCTCAGCCTTTCAGAGCCTCCGCCCCACCCACGATCTCCGCCAGCTCTTGCGTGATCTGCGCCTGCCGGGCGCGGTTGTAGGTGCGGGTGAGCAAGTCGAGAATGTCGCCCGCGCTGTCGGTCGCGTTCTTCATCGCCGTACGCTGGGCTCCTTGAAATCCCGCCGCCGTTTCCACCAACGCCCGGAACATCTGATTGCGCACGTACAGCGGCAGCAGCCGCTCGAGAATCGCCTCGGCCGACGGCTTGAGGATGTAGTAGGCGACCGGGCGGTCGGCCCGCTTCACCGTCTCGACCGGCAGAATCCGCCGCGTGACCGGTGGCGCCGACATCGGACTGTTGAACTGCGCGCACACCACCTCGACGGCGTCCAGCGCGCCTTGCTCGAACGCCTGCACCAGCGGCCCCATGACTTCGCTCGCATGCTCGGGCGTCGGTTTGTCGCCGATGTCGATGCGCTGCGATGCGATGGGGTGCCGCGCGAAGCGGAAATAGGCGACGCCCTTGCGGCCGATCAGATGCAGGTCCACCGCCGCTCCCTGCTCCTGCAACTCCTGCATGCGCCGCCGGGCCTCGCGGATCAGGTTCGCATTGAACCCGCCGCACAGGCCACGGTTCGAGGTCACGAGCACCAGGGCGACCCGGCGTACGCCGCCCGCCGCGGGCTGGCGCAGCAGGGGGAACCGCTCGGCGTAGGCCGGCGCGTCCAGATCCGCCAGCACGTCGGCCAGGGCCGCGGCGTACGGCCGTGCGGCGACCACCCGATCCTGAGCACGCTTCAACTTTGACGTGGCGACCATCTCCATCGTCTTGGTGATCTGACGCGTGCTTTGGACGGACTTGATCCGCCGGCGCAGCTCCCGGGCCTGGGCCACCTACTTCACCCCGAGCTGCTTGTATTCTTTGATCGCCCCATCCAAACGGCCCTTGAGATCGTCCGCCAGGGTCTTGCGGGTACGGATCTCCTCGGCCACGTCGGGGTGCGACGCCGCCATGAACTGCTGGAACCCGCTCTCCCAGGCGCGGATCTCGGGCACGGGCACGTCGTCGAGGAAGCCGTTGGTGACCGCGTAAATGATCAGCACTTGCTGCTCGACCGGCACCGGCTGGAACTGCGGCTGCTTCAGCACCTCCACGATGCGCTCCCCACGGGCGAGCTGGCGCTGCGTCGCCTGGTCGAGCTCAGAGCCGAACTGCGCGAACGCCTCCAGCTCGCGATACTGCGCCAGGTCGAGCCGCAAGCGGCCCGCGACCTGCTTCATCGCCTTGATCTGCGCGTTGCCGCCCACGCGCGACACCGAGATGCCGGCGTTCACGGCGGGGCGGACGTTGGAGAAGAACAGGTCCGTTTCCAGGAAGATCTGCCCGTCGGTGATCGAGATGACGTTGGTCGGAATGTAGGCCGACACGTCGCCCGCCTGCGTCTCGATGATGGGCAGCGCCGTGAGGGAGCCACCGCCCATGTCGTCGGACAGCTTGGCGGCGCGCTCCAGCAGGCGGCTGTGCAGATAGAAGACGTCGCCGGGATACGCCTCGCGGCCGGGCGGGCGGCGCAGCACCAGCGACAGCTGGCGGTAGGCCGCGGCCTGCTTCGACAGGTCGTCGTAGATGCAGAGCGTCGCCTTCTTCTCTTCGTACATGAAGTATTCGGCCATCGTGCAGCCGGTGTACGGGGCGATGTACTGCATCGGCGCGGGCTCGGAGGCCGAGGATACGACGACGATGGTGTACTCCATCGCCTGGTGCTCCTTCAGCCGCTCGACCACCCCGGCGACCGTCGAATTCTTCTGTCCGATCGCGACGTAGACGCAGATCACCCCGGTCCCGCGCTGGTTGATGATCGTGTCGATCGCAATCGCGGTCTTGCCGGTACCGCGGTCACCGATGATCAGCTCGCGCTGGCCGCGGCCGATCGGGATCATCGAGTCGATCGCCTTGACGCCGGTCTGGAGCGGCTCCTTCACCGGCTGCCGCCGGATGATGCCCGGCGCCACGACGTCCACCTTGCGGAACTTGGTCGTCGCGATCGGGCCGAGGCCGTCGACCGGGCGGCCCAGCGCGTCGACCACGCGGCCCACCATCGCCGGACCCACCGGCACCTCGAGCACGCGCCCGGTGCGGCGCACCTCGTCGCCTTCGCGCAGCTGCAGGTAGTCCCCGAAGATCACCGCCCCGATGTTGTCTTCTTCGAGGTTCAGCGCCATCCCGGTGATCTTCTCCCCGGTCTCAGAGGAAACGAACTCGAGCATCTCGCCCGACATCGCCTGCGTGAGCCCGTAGACCCGGGCGATGCCGTCTTTCACCTCGAGCGCGGTGCCAACCTCGCGGACGTCGAGCTCCGCCAGATCGGCCGCCTGGATTTCCTTGAGGAGGATGTCTTTCAGCTCGCCCGGCCGCAGCATCGAATCGGTCGCCATAGAGTAGGGGTTAGGAGATTGTGAAAATTATCACATGCGGCCAACATCGCAACCCGACGGGGGGATCGGGACAGGGCTGACGCGGCGCGCGCCGGACGGGGGCTCCTGCCCCATCCGGCGCGCGTTCGCCCAAATGGCGACCCAAGAGCCGTTAGCCTATATGACCCTTCGCCCCTGGATCACACGCACCAGCACCACCACGATGGCGATGACGAGCAGGATGTGAATCAGCCCGCCCATCGTGTACGACGATACCATGCCCAAGAGCCACAGCGCAATCAAGATGACCGCGATCGTCCACAGCATCGGTTCTCTCCTCCCCGCTATCGAGTCTCGACCGTCAGCGCCCGGTTCCGTGGAACTACGACGGGATGGTACCGGACGGCGAATCTACCGGCCTGCCCGCGAGCCGTGCCGCAGACATTACTCCCTCCGGGCCCCGATGACAAATTCCAGGTCGGCCGTCATGCGCGCCTGCGGGCCCCTGCCCCGACGAGCACCAAACCGACGACCAGTGCGACGCCGCCGACCCACGTGGGAATATCATGGCGCTCCGACACGGAGGCATGAAGGTCACCCACGCGTACCACGTCGTGCTGAGAGCGAAAGCTCGCGCCCCGAAGCAGCACGAACCCGCCGAGCGCGGCGATGAGGATCCCTACCACAACAAGCCCTTTCATCCGGTCCTCCCATGGCACGGGTAGCGCGTCCGGCACGCCGGCTTCCAGCGAACCCCAAGCGTCCCTGGCGAACGTACTCGTTCTCCGAATCGAGTCAAGCACGCGAGCGCGTCCGGCCTCTCAGAAACCGCGCCAAGACGCCCTTCGGGCCGAGCACGCGCAGCTCCTGCGGCAGCTCGCCGGCCACCCGGCGAGACGCGGCGGCGAAGTGACCGGGGGAGGCGTATCCGAGGATGCGCGCGACCGCGCGCACCGTGTAGCCCGGGTTCCCGAGCAAATCGGCCGCGCATGTGAGGCGGGCCAGATCGATCACACGTTTGAGGTTCGGCGCCCCTCCGGCGGCGAACTCGCGCGACAGGTGCTCCCGCGTCACGCGCAGCGCCTGGGCGATGTGGGCGGTGGTCGTCGGCACCGCGACGCGCCGCAGCACCTCCTGCCAGGCGGCGAGCTGCAGCCGGTCCGTCAACCGCAGCAGCCGCGGCGCGTCGGCGAGCGCCTCGCGACGCGCGACCTGCCCCGTGCGCGCCGCGATCCACTCGCCGGAGATGGCGTTGTCCACCCCTTCCACCAGGAGGCCGGCGAATCCGGCCGCGTGACAGGCCGCAATCAACGCGCCGTCGTCGGGGCGAAACACCGACAGTACGTACATCGGGATGCGGGGGAACCGTGCCGGAAGGCCGAGCGCCTCCCGGGCGGCCTTGACGTCGAGCACCACCGCGTCGACCAGCCGCTGGTCGAGGAGGCGCAGAACGGCGCTGTACGTCCGGCACAAACGGACGGTGCCGGCGTCTCGCGGGTAGCCCCGCTGCACCGCCCGGCGGGCGTCGCGCCGCGGGGAAAACACGGGGACCAGCGGGGTCAGCCGACTTCTTCCTGAGCGAGCGCGCGTACCATCTCCGCGGCGCGCTCCAGCACGCTGCGGGCGTTGTCATAGGAGATCGTTCGGAGCGCGGCATCGAGCGACTGCCACGTACAGTCGGTGATGCCCTCCTCCACCTGAGGCACCGGCTCGCCCTGCTTCGATTCGAACAAGAAGAAATGGCAGTACTTGTGGATGGTCTTCCCGCGAAACCGGAAGTACCAGTCGATCACCTGGATCGGACCGTGCTGGATCAGATCGCTGAGCCCCGTCTCCTCCGCGATTTCCCGCCGCGCGGCTTCGACCGGCGGCTCTCCCGGCTCGAGGTGCCCTTTGGGAAACCCCCAGTTTCGGTACGAGTCGCGGATCAGGAGGAAGCGAGCCTCGCCGTCGGAGCCCTTCCGAAGGACCACCCCGCCGGCGCTGGTCTCGCGCTCGGCCCGCCGCTGCCGCTGTGGCATGATCGCCCTAAAAGACGCTGAAACTGAAATACTTCCGCGGATTCGCCTGGATGTCGACCATGAGCTGTCGGAGCTGGGTCATCGTCAGTGCGGTCTCGCGGTACAGGCTCGAATCCCCGATCAGGAGGCCGATCGTCCCCGAACGGTTGGCAATGCGCGACATGACCGTGTCTGCGGCGACGAGGACCCGCACCAGGCTTTCCTGGTTCTTGTGCGCCGTCTCCATCAGATCCCGCAGGTTCTGCGACGCGGAGTGCAGGTCCTGGCTTGCCCCCGCGGAATTGTTGAGGATGGTGGTGAGCTGCCCGCGACTTGTCGCGGAATCGACGCGCACCATCGCGCTAGACAGGGTCGTGGCCGCGGAAGCGAGCTGGTCCGAGCCCTGCTGGAGGTTCGCCCCGACCGCGCCGAACACCTTGGCCTCCTCGTTCGTGACCTCCATCAGCCGATTGGCGACTCTCCCGAGATTGTGAATCGACCCGCGCAGCTCGGATACCGCCTGAGAATCGAAGGCCGTCTGTACCCGATTGGCCACCGCGCCGATGTCGGTCGCGATGCGGCTCGCCTGGGCCGTCAGCTCGCCGATGTCGGGCAGCGTGGCGCCGGGCCATTTGCTCCCCGCCCCCGCACCCGCCTCCGCGATCGCCTGGCGGACGTTCGGGTCGTCCGGCAGCTGATCGAGCGGCACGAGCGTCGCCGCCCACTCCCCGAAGAGCGAGGCCGACGCGGCGATGACAGCCGGGTGGGGAGGAAGGATGACGCCGTGGTAGATCTTGAGATCGGCCTCGACCCATTGGGCGGCGCCGAGGCGGATCGCCTCCACGTGGCCCACCCGGACTCCCCGCAGCACGACCGGCCCGCTCACCCCGAGCCCCCCGACCGTCCGGAAGCGGGCGGTGTAGACCGCTTCTGCCTTACCGATGTGCGTGCCCGAGAGCCACAGCGCGCCCGCCACGACGACGGCCAGCGCGACGATCACGACCACTCCGACGGCGAATTCGTTCTCGCGTTTCATGAAGGTCGTCCCTCGACGAACTGTCGGACTACGGGGTCATCGCTTTCGCGCATTTCGTCCACGGTCCCCACCTGCCGGATCCGCCCCTCGTACAACATCGCGATGCGGTCGCCCACGACGTAGGCGCTGCGCATGTCGTGGGTCACCACCAGCCCCGTCACGTTGAGCCGCTCGCGCGCCCGCACCATCAACTGGTCGATCGCGGCGGAGGTCACGGGATCGAGACCGACGGTCGGCTCGTCATAGAGCATGTAGCGGGGGCGAAGCGCGATGGAGCGGGCGATCCCGACCCGCTTACGCATACCCCCGGACAGCTCGGCCGGATCGCGGTCCCCGGCTCCCGTCAGGTCCACGAGCGCGAGCGCCTCCTCCACCCGCTGGGCGATCTCCTCGTCGCTCAGGCCACGGCGGCGCAGCCCCATGGCGACGTTCTCGGCGACGGTCATGGAGTCGAACAGCCCGGCGAACTGGAAGACGTAGCCGATGTCGCGGCGCAGCAGATTCAAGCCGTTCCGATCGAGCGTCGACACGGCGTGCTCGTCCACGAACACGTCGCCGGCGTCGGGACGCACCAGGCCGACGACGTGCTTCAGGGCGACGCTCTTGCCGCACCCCGAATACCCGATGATCACCATGGTCTCACCGTCGCGCACGTCCAGCGTCAGCCCCTGGAGCACCGGTTTGCCGCCGAAGGCCTTCGAGAGATTCTCAAAGCGAATCACCGCAGCAGCACGGCCGCCCAGAAGGCGTCGAGGATGAGAATCCCGGCCGCCGAGTACACGACGGCCTGGGTCGAGCTGCGTCCCACCCCTTCCGCTCCGCCGCGGGTCCTCAGTCCGGTTATGCACCCGATGACGGTGATCGTGAACCCAAACGTGGCGCTCTTGAACAGCCCGAACCAGCTGTCCTTGAACTCGTAGAACAGCCGGAGCCCCTTCGTGAACTGGGGCGTCGTGAGGTCCAGGAGCACGAGGCTCGTCACCCACCCCATCATGATCCCCACAGCGATCGCGAGCGCCACGACAACGGGGAACATCGCGGTCCCGGCGACGACCCGCGGGACGACGAGGTAGCTCTGGGGGTTGTAGGCGAGCGTCTCGAGGGCATCCACCTGCTCGGTGACGCGCATGGTGCCGAGCTCCGCGGCCATGCTCGCGCCCACGCGCCCCGCGAGCGCCAGCCCCACGAGGATGGGGCCGAGCTCGAGCATCATGCTCTTGCCGACGAGCGTCCCTACGAAGTACAGCGGCACCGCGCCGGTGAAGGTATAGGACGCCTGCAGGGCAAGCACCACGCCCGTGAAAGCGGCGATGAACAGGGCAACGGGCAGCGAGTCGACCCCGATGCGCCGCATCTGCACGAGCGCGAGGGCGCCCCAGGTCGCCACATCCGGGAGCGCCGCCACCATATCCCCCAGGAACTGGCCGCTCCGGCCGGCGGCCTCGACCATGCCGACGGCCTTGCGGCCGATCCGTTCGATCACGGGGATAAGCTACGACGCCACGTTGCCCGTCGCTACGTCCGACCGTTACCCGTCGCTACGTCGCTACGTTGTACGAAAAAGGCGGCCAGCGAAACCACTGACCGCCCCGGATTCGTACAACGTACAACGTGGCGACTTAGCGACGGTTCATGCCGCGAAGCTCGCGAGCGCCTTCCCGACCTCGCCGTCGCGCAGCCGCTTGAGGGCACGGTCGCGCAGCTGGCGCACCCGCTCGCGCGTCACGCCGAGCATGCCGCCAATTTCCTCGAGCGTGTGCTCGCGGCCGCCGTCGAGCCCGAAATACAGGCGCAGCACCTTGGCGTCGCGCCGCTGGAGCGTGTTGAGCGCCGATTCCACTTCGTCCGACAGGAACCGGTCCATCGCCTGGTCTTCGGTGTCCGGCAAGTCCTCGGCGATGAAGCGCTCGATCAGCGAGCGATCGCCGTCGGGATCGAGCGGCGCGTCGAGCCTCACGTCCCCGGTGTTCAGGGCGGCGAGCGACTGGACGACCTCGAGCGACAGCTTGGTTGCGTCCGCGATCTCCTCGGGCGTGGGCTCGCGCCGCAGCGACTGCCGCAGATACTCCGCCGTCCGGACGATGCGCGAGAGGTCCGCCGTGCGATTGAGGGGTACGCGTACGGTGCGGCCCTGGCGCGCGAGCGCGGCGAGGATCGCCTGCCGAATCCACCACACGGCGTAGGAGATGAACTTCACGCCCTGGTCGGGATCGAACTTTCGGGCGGCGGTGAGCAAGCCCACGTTCCCCTCGCCGATCAGGTCCGTCAGGGGCAGGCCGCGGTTCTGGTACTTCTTCGCCACCGAGATCACGAAGCGCAGGTTGCGCTTCACGAGCTCCTGCATGGACTCCTGGTCGCCGGCGCGCACCTTCCGGGCGAGCGCGATCTCCTCCTTCTGAGTGAGGAGGGGCGTCTTCGAGACCTCGTGCAGGTACTGGTCGAGGATGTCCCGTTCGTGCTCGTGGTGCCCCAGGCCGGACAGGAACCCACGCCGCCGGGCACGCTTTTTCGCGACCTTCGGCTTCGCGGCGGGCGCGCTCGCGGCGGCCGCCTTAGGGGCGGTCGCGGGCGACTTCGCGCGCGAGTTCGCGCGCGAGGCGGGAGTCGTTTTGTTCCGTCGCGTCTGCTTGGGCATTTCTATTGGGTCTCGGGTTTCCCGTAATACCGCCGACGGGAGGAAAAGTTCACGTTGGGGCCGAGAATCGCTTGACACAGCAGTAACGTGCCGATATGATGCCGTGTTCCCGCCGAATGGAACGTGCAAGGCGTTCAATAAGAGCCGCCAAATATAATGGGGGCGTAGCTCAGTTGGGAGAGCGCGTGAATGGCATTCACGAGGTCAGGGGTTCGATCCCCCTCGCCTCCACTTGGGACGGGCGGGTCGGTCGAGGCGGGGGCGGTCGGTAGAATCGGCTCCACTGAGCGGTTACATTTAGGTCGGCGTGCGGGAATAGCTCAGTTGGTAGAGCACAACCTTGCCAAGGTTGGGGTCGCGGGTTCGAGTCCCGTTTCCCGCTCTCGGATGGGGAGGCGGTTCGGCAACCGGCTCAGGAAACGGCGCGGGGTGGAGCAGTCTGGTAGCTCGCCGGGCTCATAACCCGGAGGTCGTGGGTTCAAATCCCACCCCCGCTATTGCGATGCGGAATGTGGAATGCGGAACGCGGAATGGAAACACAGGCTTCGATTCCGCAATCCGAATTCCGCATTCCGCACTCGTTTTTGGGGGCGGTTAGCTCAGCTGGTTAGAGCGCTACGTTGACATCGTAGAGGTCACAAGTTCGAATCTTGTACCGCCCACCTT
>JBGPIJ010000097.1:0-9551 GCA_041484865.1 Gemmatimonadota bacterium | reverse complement strand
GCCGAGAGCCGCGGCACGTCGGTCAGCGGCGTAGGCCGTCCGACGAAATTCCTCAACAGGTCGTCGAGCTCCGCCCAGAAGGCGGGATCGGCCTTCGCCTGGGCGTACACGGCGTCGAGCTGCTCGAGAGCGGCCATGAGCGTTTCGGGGACGTAGCGGCCGCCGTAGGGACCGAACCGGCCCTCGACCGCGCGCTCGACGCGGGCGCTGCGACTCACGCGTTGGTCCATTGCCGCTCGGCGCGCGAGTGTCGCGGCACGCCGCACAGCGCCCGGACCGATGCGGCGGGGTCAGCGGTCCGCGCCACCGACGTGCCGACGAGGACCATCTCCGCCCCCGCGGCCGCGAGGCGCGCCACGTCGGCCCGCGTTTCGATGCCGCTCTCCGCCACCACCGGAATCCCGGGCGGCACGCGCGAGACCAGCCGCTCGGCGGCGATCAAGTCCACGGCGAACGTCGCGAGATCGCGGCTGTTGACGCCCACCGCGGTCGGCTCTGCGGAGAGCGCGGCCTCGAGCTCCCATTCCGCGTGCGTCTCGACGAGCACCCCCAGGTCCAGCGCACGCGCCTCGCGCGCGAGCACGCGCAGGCGCGCCGGCTTCAGCGCCTTCACGATCAGCAGCACCGCGCTCGCACCGGCCAGGCGCGCTTCGAACAGCTGTAGCTCGTCGAGAATGAAGTCCTTGCGCAGCGTGGGGAGCGCTACGGCCCGGCTCACGCGCTCGAGATCGTCGAGCGAGCCGCCAAAATGGAGCTCGTCCGTCAGCACCGAGATCGCCACGGCGCCACCCCTGGCGTACGCCTCCGCGTGGACGACGGGATCGAGCTGCTCGGCGATCGCCCCGGCCGACGGCGAGCGTCGTTTCACCTCGGCAATGACGCCGACGCTCGTGCCCGCAAGCGCCGCCGCGAACGACCGCGGCAACGGCGCCAGAGCGGCGCGACGCTCGAGCTCCGCCGTGCTCGACCGGAGACCCGCAATCCGCCGCCGGGTGGCGGCGAGAATCGTGTCGAGGGTGGGCTGGCTCATCCTTGCATTCGGGTCATTTTCGGGTAGATTTGCTTCGGTTTATTTTCGGGAGACAACGTGCCGCTGACCCGTCGCCAACGCGAAATCTTCGATTTCATCGCCCAGCACATTAGTGGCAAGGGCTACGCCCCGAGTTTCGAGGAGATCGCCCACCAGTTCGGCTTCCAGTCGCTCGCCACAGTGCACGAGCACCTCACCAATCTCGAGCGCAAAGGCTTCATCCGGCGCACGCACAACGAGAGCCGGGCCATCGAGGTGGTGCCCCCCAAAGGGCAGACCGGCGCAACCGAGCTGCCGCTGCTCGGCCTCGTGGCCGCGGGGGAGCCGATCGAGGCGATCGCGGGAAACGATACCATCGCCGTTCCCGACGAGCTGGTCCCCCGCCGCGGTCGCAGTTACGTACTCAAGGTCCGCGGAACCTCGATGATCGACGAACACATCAGCGACGGCGACTACGTCATCGTGCAGGAGCGGAATCAGGCCGACAACGGCCAGATGGTTGTGGCCCTGGTGCACGGCACGGGTGCCACCGTCAAGAAGTTCTATCGGGAGCCCGGTGGCTGGATACGCCTCCAGCCCGCCAACCCCAGCATGGCGCCGCTGCGCGTCAACGAACGCGACATTGTCGTGCAAGGAATCGTCGTCGGAGTCATCCGGAAGTACTAGGGCTGGCCCGGCGCAGCCGCTCGAGTGCACCCAGCGCCGCACCGCGGCTCAGGACTTCTTCCGCCATCCGTACTCCTTCATCATAGCTCGCCGCGAGCCCGGCGACGTAGATCGCCGCGCCAGCGTTCAGGACGACGGCGGCGCGGGCCGTCCGGTCCCCATCGGTTCCGGCCAGCACCTGCTCGATCCGAGCCGCGTTCTCGGCGGGCGTTCCGCCCTGAAGCGAGGAGAGGTTGGCGCTCGCGTGTCCATAGCGGGTCGGGTCGAGCTCCCAGGGGACCACGCGCCCATGCCGCACCTCCCAGACATCCGTGATCCCTGAGGGCGAGATCTCGTCCATTCCGACGCGACCGTGCACCACCAAGGCGTGTTCGGTGCCGAGCAGGGCGAGCGCTTCCGCGACGAGGGGCGCGCGGTCCCGGTCGGCGACGCCGATCACCTGGCGCTGCGCGCCGGCGGGGTTCGCGAGCGGCCCCAGCAGGTTCATCACCGACGGCACACCGAGCTCCCGGCGCACCGGACCCACGTGCTTCATGGCCGGATGGAAGTTCGGCGCAAACAGGAACGTGACGCACGCCTCCCGGAGCACGCGCCCGGCCGCGGCAGCGTCGAGACTCATGGCCACGCCCAGGGCCTCGAGCACGTCCGCGGACCCGCACCTGGAGGTAAACGAGCGGTTGCCATGCTTCGCGACGCGGGCGCCGGCGCCCGCGGCCACGAACGCCGCGGTGGTCGAGATGTTGAACGTACCGACCGTGCCGCCTCCGGTGCCGCAGGTGTCCACGAGGATCTCTCCCTCGACATCCACGCGCACCATCGCGGCGCGCAGCGCGCGGGCGGCGCCGGCGACCTCCGCCGCGCTTTCGCCTTTGACCCGCAGTCCGATGAGGAGCGCGGCGATCTGGATGGGTGTCGCTTCGCCGCGCATGACGATCCCGAAGACCTCAGCCGTGAGGTGCTCGCTCAGAGACTGCCGATTAGCGAGTAGGGAAAGCGCTTGTTGGAGCGGAGAGCGCGTGTCGGGCATCGGTGTTCCGGGCTGCAAGGTACCCGTGAAAAAGGGCTTTTGTCAAACAACGACAACGGGTTGCGCCGCTTGATTGGCCTTCTCGTTTTTCCTATCTTTCGCTTGTGACGAGCCGGCCCTACCTCGCCGTGACGCATTACGACGGGGCGCGGTTCGTGGGCTGGCAGCGGCAGCGGGAAGGCCGCACGGTCCAGGCGGAAATCGAAGCCGTGCTCGACCGCCTGATCGGCCCGCGGACGGTGGCAACCGGGGCGGGGCGGACGGACACCGGCGTGCACGCCCTGGGGCAGGGAGTCGGGTTCCTGGCGGGCGAGCGGTGGGAGAAGGAGCCGGTGGCGCTCCGCCGCGCGCTCAACGCCCTGCTCCCCCCTGACGTGTGGGTGGAGCGGGTCCACCCGATGCAGCCCGGCTTCCACGCCCGGCGCAGCGCGGTGGCCCGCCGATACCGCTACGTCGTCGGCACCGATGATGCCGCTCATTCGCCGTTTCGTCGCCCGTACGAATGGGCGCTGGATCGACCGTTGGACATCGCGCTGCTCGCGCGAGCCGCGGAGCTGCTGATCGGAGAGCACGACTTCCGCGGCCTTGCGTCGCGCACCGCCGCCGATCCCGATTGCCGCTGTCGCGTCGCGCTCGCGGACTGGGCGCCGCGACCCGACGGAGCCGGGATGACGTTCACGATCGAGGCCGACCGATTCGTACACCACATGGTGCGCTTTCTGGTGGGCGCGATGGTCGATATCGCACTCCAGCGGCGCCCGCTCACCGATCTTTCCGCTCTGCTCGCGGCCACCGACAACCAGGCGGCGAGCCCACCCGCCCCGCCCCAGGGGCTGTACCTGGTCGCGGTGCGGTATCCGGCCGAGCTCTATGCCGAAACCTGATCACGACGCCGAACGCGTGACGTATCAGTCGCCCCTGTCCCAGCGCTATGCGTCGCCCGCGATGCAAGCGCTGTGGGGGGAACGGCGCCGCATCGGCTTGTGGCGCCGGCTGTGGCTCGCGCTCATGGAGGCGCAACAGGAGCTCGGTCTCGACATTCCGAAACAGGCGGTGGCGGAGCTCCGGGCCCATCTCGACGACGTCGATCTCGATCGCGTTGCCGAGCACGAGAAGCGGCTGCGGCACGACGTGATGGCGCACATTCACCAACTCGGCGAGCAGGCGCCCGCCGCGCGCCCCTTCCTCCACCTGGGCGCGACGAGCGCTTACGTGACGGACAATGCCGACCTGATCTTGATGCGCGAGGGCATGGTGCTGCTGCTCGGGCGCGTCGCCGCGGTGCTCGTGGCGCTCGGCCATCTCGCACGGCGCCACCGCGCCCTGCCCTGCCTCGCGTACACGCATTTCCAGCCCGCCCAGCTCACGACGGTTGGCAAGCGCATCACGATGTGGATGCAGGATTTCCTGCTCGACGCCGAGGAGCTGCTGCACCGGCTCGAGACGCTCCAGTTTCGCGGCGTGAAGGGCACGACGGGAACACAGGCCAGCTTCGTCGAGCTGTTCGGCGGCAACGAGAGCCTGGCGCGCGAGCTGGACACGCGGGTGGCGCAGAGGATGGGCTTCGCGCGCGTGTTTCCCATCACCGGCCAGACCTACACGCGGAAGCTCGACGCGCAGATCCTCGCCGTGCTCTCCGGGATAGCCGCCTCGGCCGCCAAATTCGCGACCGACCTCCGGCTGTTGCAGCACGAGGGAGAGCTGCTCGAGCCGTTCGAGAGCGACCAGGTGGGATCGAGCGCGATGGCGTATAAGCGCAATCCGATGCGCGCCGAGCGGATGACGGGTCTGGCCCGGTTCGTGATCGAGCTGGAGGGCAACGCGTGGCACACCGCCGCCGAGCAATGGCTCGAGCGGACCCTGGACGACAGCGCAAACCGGCGGCTGGTGCTCCCGGACGCGTTCCTCACGAGCGACGCGATCCTCATCCTCGCCACCAACGTGGCGGCGGGACTCGAGGTGCGCGAGGCGGTGATCGCGCGCCACGTGACGTTACACATGCCGTTTCTCGCCACCGAGCGACTGCTGATGCGCGGCGTGAAAGCCGGAGGCGATCGCCAGCGCCTGCACGAGGTGATTCGCACGCACGCGCTGCTTGCGGCCCAGGCCACGGCCGAGCAGGGCGCCCCGAACGATGTGCTGGAGCGGCTCGCCCGCGATCCGGCGTTCAAGGCGCTGCGCGCCGCCCTCGAACCGAGCGAGCTCGATCCGGCGGCCTACGTCGGTCGGGCGCCGCAGCAGGTGGAGGAGTTTCTCGATCACGTGGTGCCCGCGCTGCTGCGGCGCGTCGAGGCCGTGGCGCCGGCGGCCGCGCCGGCGGAGGTGACGGTATGACTGGGCCGGTCGTCGCCAGCACATTACCGTTGCCGCTGCTGCGCAGCGGCAAAGTGCGCGAAGTCTACGAGGTCGACCGCGACACTCTGCTGCTGGTCGCGAGCGACCGCGTGAGCGCATTCGACGTGGTGATGCGCGAGCCGGTCCCGCACAAGGGCGCCGTGCTGACGCAGCTCAGCGCCTTCTGGTTCCGGCGCCTGGCCCACGTGCTCCCGAGCCATTTCATCAGCGCCGATGCCGCGGAGATCGCGCGCCGTGTTCCCGCGCTCGCCGACTCTCGGGAGGCTCTGGTCGGGCGGGCGATGCTCGCCCGCCGCACCGTGCCGGTGCTGTTCGAGTGCGTGGTGCGCGGGTACCTCGCGGGCTCCGCGTGGGCCGAGTACCGGCAGTCGGGCACGCTCGCCGGCGAGCCCCTTCCCTCGGGGCTGGTGGAGAGCGACCGGCTGGAACCGGCGATATTCTCGCCAGCCACCAAGGCGGAAACCGGGCACGATGAGAACGTCCCCTTTGCCCACGTCGTGGAGGTACTGGGGCGGCCGCTCGCCGAGCGGTTGCGCACCGCCAGTCTCGCGCTGTACGAGGCCGGCCGGAGCTACGCCGGCCCGCGCGGGATCATCATCGCGGACACGAAGTTCGAGTTCGGTACGACGGCCGATGGGGCGCTGCTCGTGATCGACGAAGTGCTCACGCCCGACTCGTCGCGCTTCTGGCCGGCGGACCGCTACGCCCCGGGCAAGAGCCAGCCGAGCTTCGACAAACAGCCGCTGCGCGATTATCTCGCCGGATTGAAGGGCGAGGGCCGGTGGGACGGGAACGCGCCGCCGCCGCCGTTGCCCGCCGAGGTGGTCGCGGCGACGAGCCGGCGCTATCTCGAGGCGTACCGCCGCATCACGGGCGAGGAGCTGGCCCTGGGGGCGCCATGATCCGGATGGCACCCGAGGGCTGGCGCTTCATTGTTCCCGGCTGGGCGCTCGTCGCGCTGGGCGCCTGGGGCGTGAGGACGGGCGGACCATGGATGTGGGCGGTCGAAGGTCCCCTGCTGCTCGTCGCCGTCTGGCTGCTCGTCTTCTTCCGCGATCCGCGGCGCACTGGTCCGCGCGGTGAGCAGTTCCTCGTGGCTCCGGCCGACGGCAAGATCGTCGAGATCGCGCTGGTCCGGGAGCCGATGTATCTCAACGGGGACGCGACGCGCATCTCGACGTTCATGAACGTGTTCAACGTGCACGTGAACCGCTACCCGGTCTCGGGAGAGGTCACCCTGGTAGACTACAACCCCGGCAAGTTTCTTCACGCGGCGAGCGAAAAAGCGAGTCTCGAGAATGAGCAGGCGTCGGTGGGCATCCGGGGGCCGCGGGGAGGCGTGCTCGTGCGGCAGATCGCGGGCCTCCTGGCCCGCCGCATCGTGACCGACGCGCGCAGCGGCGGGCGCGCCATTCAGGGCGAGCGCTTCGGGATGATCCGCTGCGGCTCGCGCGTGGACCTGTTCATTCCCCAGACGAGCCGCTTCCGGCTCCGCGTCGCCGTCGGCGACCACGTGCGGACGGGCACGTCGGTGGTCGCGGAGTACACGCCATGAGGAGTCCAGCGTTTCCCCAGCAGATGCGCCGCGTGGTGGTCGTCGTCCCGAGCCTGTTCACGCTGTTCAATCTGTTCTTCGGGATCTGGTCGATGGTGCTGGCGGCGCGCGGCGAGTTCTACCGCGCGGGCTGGTACATCGTGTTCGCCGGAATCCTCGACCTGCTCGATGGCCGGCTCGCCCGGCTTTCGAACACCGGCACCCGCTTCGGGGCGGAGCTCGACAGCCTCGTGGACATCGTCAGCTTCGGCGTCGCGCCCGCGTTCTTGACGTACATGCTCGTGTTCGGGACGGCGGGGCAGGCCGAATGGATCTTCTGCTACTTCTACGTCATGGCGGCCGCGATCCGACTGGCCCGCTTCAACCTGACCCAGGCCGGCAAAGCGAAGCACGCGTTCATCGGGCTTCCGTCACCCGCCGCGGGGATAACGCTCGCCACCTACTACCCGTTCACGCAGACGGACTTTTACCAGGAAGTGCTGCGCGACCTGCCGTGGCACCACCTGCTGCAGCTCCTGATGATCCTCCTCACCATCCTGATGGTGAGCAACGTGCGGTACGCCGCCATGCCCCGCGTCGGCCTGCGGTCGGTGCGCGGCGTGCTCGGCCTCGCGATCATCCTGCTGACGCTCGTGTTCGGAATTGTCGACCATGACATCTTCCTGTTCCCGCTCGGGATCGCCTACATGAGCTACGGGGTCCTGCGCGCCGCGTTCCTGGGTCTGCTGAGCGAGCCTGACGAAAACGAGGAGGCCGAAATCGCCGGTCCGATCGAGTTCACGGACGCGCCCCCCGACGGGCCGTCGTTCCCCGAGCACGAGCGGCGCGGGCGCACGCAGGACGGAGGCGTCGCGTGACCGCGTACCGCGTGGAGGTGCGCGTGATGCCCCGTGGGGCGCTGCTCGACCCGCAAGGCGAGGCGGTGGCGCACGCCCTGCACGCGCTCGGCTTCGCCGAGGTGTCACGCGTGCGCGTGGGGAAGCACCTCGTGCTCGAGGTCGAAGCGCCGACGCGCGATGAGGCGGCAGCCCGGGCCCGCGCCATGTGCGACCGGCTGCTCGCCAATCCCGTGGTCGAGGACTTCGAAGTCGCCGTGAGGAACGGCTGATGCACCGCGTCGCGGTCATCGTCTTCCCCGGCTCGAACTGCGACGCCGATACGCTCGCGGCCGCCCGCGCCGCCGGGTCGGATGCCTATTATGTCTGGCACCGTGACACGGACCTGCGGCGCGCCGACATCGTCATCCTCCCCGGCGGCTTCAGCTACGGCGACTACCTGCGCGCCGGCGCGATCGCGCGGTTCTCCCCGGTGATGAGCGCCGTCGGCGCGCACGCGCGAGCGGGCGGCGCGGTGCTCGGGATCTGCAACGGCTTCCAAACGCTGTGCGAGGCGGGGCTGCTCCCCGGGATCCTGATGCGCAACGCACGCCTCCGCTTCCTCTCCCGCCCCGTTCAGGTGCGGGTCGAGGCCACGGACACCCCGTTCACCTGTCTGTACGAGCGCGGTGAGACGCTCGAGCTCCCGATCGCGCACGGCGAGGGCCGCTACGTCGCGGACCAGCGCACCCTGGCCGAGCTCGAGGCGAGCGGTCGGGTGGTGTGGCGCTACGTGCGCGACAACCCCAACGGGTCGACCGACGATATCGCCGGGCTCTGTAACGCCGAGCGGAACGTGGTGGGCATCATGCCGCACCCGGAGCGCCGCAACGCCCCGGTCCTGGGTGGCTCCGACGGCGCCCGCGTCTTTCAATCGATGGAGGCTTGCAATGCGACGCAGCTCGCTGATCGTGTGCGCGCTGTTGGTGACAGCCAGCTTCGGGTGTGAGCAGGTCGAGAAACAGGTCGCGAATTTCAAGCAGCAGGTTGCGGCCATCCGGCAGCGCTTCTCGAAGAAGCCGGCGCCCGCGCACGCGCCCTCCCCCGCGGCCCTTCACCCGGTGCCGCCTGCCGGCCCGCCGGCCGCAGAACCCGTGACGCCTCCGCCGCCCCCACCGGTCCAGCAGGTGGCGGCGGCGCACGTGCGCCGCGACGTTCCCTACGTGTCGGACGACACCGGGACGGTGTTTCCGGGCATGAGCGAGAGGGACGTCTACTCGCTGTGGGGATCTCCGGTCGCGGTGCGCCACCTCGGCCAGTTCATCTACCTCTACTTCAACAACGGGTGCGAGTACTCGTGCGGCCACCTGGACGTCGTCACGCTCCAGAATGGCCAGGTCGTCGACGCCATCGTGCGCTGGCCGGGACACGGCTACGCCGGGCAGTCGACCTCCCCTGAGGGGGCCGAGTCACAGCCGCGCCCGGGTGGCGACACGCTACAGATCGCGCCCCCACCCGTGGTCAACCCGGCGCCGGACTCCGGGCAAGCGTCTCCCCCAGATGCTCCCGCACCCTCTCCGCAGGCGCCATGAGCGCCAGGCCGGCGAGTGAGCAGATCGACTAAGCGCGAACCGGCGCCGTTTCCGGGCGATCCGCCGATCACGGCGGACCTGGTGCGCGAGCACAACCTGCGCGATGACGAATACCGCCGCGTCCTGGACATGCTGGGGCGCACGCCGACCTTCGCCGAGCTCGGCATCTTCTCCGCGCTGTGGAGCGAGCACTGCTCTTACAAGCACTCGAAGCGGGTGCTGCGCGAGTTCCCGACCAGCGGTCCCCAGGTGCTCCAGGGCCCGGGCGAGAACGCCGGCGTGCTGCGGCTCCCCGACGGCTGGGCGGTGGCGTTCAAGATCGAGTCACACAACCATCCGTCCGCGGTCGAGCCGTATCAGGGCGCGGCGACCGGCGTCGGCGGCATCCTGCGCGACGTCTTCACGATGGGGGCGCGGCCCGTGGCCCTCCTCAACAGCCTGCGCTTCGGTCCGCTTGCGGACGCCCGCAGCCGCTACCTCTTCGCCGGGGTCGTGCGCGGCGTCGGCGACT